>CAZSNH010000182.1:0-6139 GCA_964607855.1 uncultured Hyphomicrobium sp.
CTCTGCGGGACGCGTGCAGTCGGTGGCGCTTCGCCTCATCTGTGATCGTGAGGCCGAGATCGAGGCTTTCAAGACGGAAGAATATTGGACCATCGACGCCCGGCTTGCGACGGCCAAAGGCGAGGAATTCACCGCCCGTCTCAACGCCATCAACGGGGCGGCCTTGAAGAAGCTCGACATCCAGGACGAGGCGTCCGCGTTAACCATCAAGCGCGCCATCGAAAACTCCGACTTCAAGGTCGTCTCGCTTGAGAAGAAGGGGGTGAAGCGCAATCCCTTTCCGCCCTTCATGACTTCGACGCTGCAGATGGACGCCTCCCGCAAGCTCGGCTTCTCGGCCAAGCACACCATGCAGATCGCCCAGCGCCTCTACGAAGGCGTCGACATCGGCGGCGAGACCGTCGGGCTCATTACATATATGCGAACCGACGGCGTCGATATCGTGCCCGAGGCAATCGCCGAGATTCGCAAAACGATCGAGAAAGAATACTCGAAGCGTCATGTTGCGCCCTTCATCCGCGAGTACAAAACCAAGGCCAAGAACGCCCAGGAAGCCCACGAAGCGATCCGCCCCACCGATGTGACGCGCCGCCCGCAGGATGTAGCCCGCCACCTGCAGAAGGACCAGGCGGCACTCTATGAGCTGATCTGGAAACGCGCCATCGCCTCGCAGATGGCATCGGCCGAACTCGAGCAGACGACAGCCGAAATCGAGGTCAAGGGCCGCGACGCAAAGGCTTATGGTTTGCGCGCCACGGGCTCGGTTGTTCTCTTTGTCGGCTTTCTCAAGGTCTACGAAGAAGGACGCGATAATCGCGTGCTCACCATCGAGAAGGGCAAGGACGATGTCGCCGATGCCGATGACGATGGCCGGCGTCTACCCCCGCTCTGCGAAGGCGATCATCTCAAGGACAAGTCGGTCGAAGCTGAGCAACACTTCACGCAACCGCCGCCGCGCTATTCTGAGGCAACCCTCGTCAAAAGGTTAGAGGAACTCGGCATCGGACGTCCCTCGACCTACGCTTCGACGATGGCGACGCTGGAAGACCGTGACTACGTGAGAATCGAGAAAAAGCGCCTCATCCCCCAAGACAAGGGGCGGCTCGTCATCGCTTTCCTCGAAAGCTTCTTCATGAAATATGTCGAGTACGACTTCACCGCAAGCCTCGAGGAAAAGCTCGACCTCATCTCCAACAACGAGCTCGCCTGGAAAGACGTTCTGCGAGATTTCTGGCGCGATTTCACGGCCGCCATCAACGAGATCAAGGATCTTCGTGTCGGCGACGTCCTCGACGCATTGAACGACATGCTGGGACCCCACGTGTTCCCGGACAAGGGTGACGGCACGGATCCGCGCCAGTGCCCGAAGTGCGGAACCGGACGCCTTTCGCTCAAGATCTCCGGCAAATTCGGTGCCTTCATCGGCTGCGGCAATTATCCCGACTGTAATTTCACGCGCCAGCTCGCCGACCGCGATGGAACAGCGAGCGGAGACCGAGAACTTGGATTCGATCCCGCGAGCGGTCTCCCCGTTGTCGTGAAATCGGGCCGATTTGGACCCTACATCCAGCTTGGCGAAGCCGAGAATGGCGAGAAGCCGAAACGCTCCTCAATTCCGAAGGGCATCGATCCGGCATCGATCGACCTCGACAAGGCGCTTCAGCTCCTGTCGTTGCCGCGCCAAGTCGGCATCCACCCCGAAACGGGCACGCCGATCACGGCAGGGCTCGGCCGCTTTGGACCCTTCATCCTCCACGACGGCACATACGCCAATCTCGAAAGCGTCGAAGACCTCTTCTCAATCGGTCTCAACCGCGCCGTCAGCGTGCTGGCCGAGAAGCGGGCCGGCGGGGGCAAATCGCGTTTCGGGCGCAATATCCAGAAGAAGGTCCTGAAGGACCTCGGCGAGCACCCGACTGAAGGCGGCAAGATCGAAGTGCTCGACGGCAAGTACGGGCCTTACGTCAGCCACAACAAAGTAAACGCTACGATACCCAAGGGCCGATCGCCAGAAGCGCTGACCATGGATGAGGCGATCGCGCTCCTGGCCGAGCGAATTGCCAAGGGCGGGGGAAGGAAGGGCGCGAAGAAGACGGCAGCAAAACCCAAGGCTGTAAAGACAGGGAAGGTCGAAAAGGCTGCCAAGACGGCAAAAGCCGCAAACGACGATATTCCGGCAGCCAGGAAACCGGCGGCGAAAAGGAAGGCCAAGGCTTAGCGGCCGGGCCGGTTAAGGACAGCGACGTGGCGCGAAGCAAACACCCCGGCCAAGCAAGATCTGACGGCGGGCTCCCCACGCGCGAGGAAATTCTGAGGTTCCTGGCCGAAGCGCAAAAGAAGACCGGCAAACGCGAAATCGCACGCGCCTTCGGCATCAAAGGCGGCGCCCGCATCGCCCTGAAGCGGCTTCTTTCCGAGCTGGCGGCCGAAGGAAGCCTTGCCGGCAACAGGAAGGACTTTCGCGAGAAGGGCAAGATCGCTCCCGTTGCCGTGCTCGAAGTCACTGGACGGGACGAGGAAGGCGATCTCATCGCGCGCCCCGTCGTCTGGGACGCGGCCGATGGCGAGAGACCCAAGGTGTTGCTCCTCCTCAAATCGCGCGAGCCCGCGAGCGAGGAGAGGCAGATCGGCGTCGGCGACAAGGTGCTCTGCCGCGTCACCCGGCTCGAGCACAACGACATCGAGGGCTGCCGGTATGAGGCCGAACCCATCCGCAAGCTGCCCCGCGATGCGCGCCGGATGCTCGGCATCTTCCGCGCCCGCAGAGACGGTGGCGGCACCATCGAGCCAATCGACCGCAAAGCACTCCGGAGCTGGCAGGTCCCCAAGGGACAGGACGCCAACGCGGTTGACGGCGATCTCGTCCGCTTCGATCTCGGGCGCGATACGCGCCAATCGAGTTCGCAAGCCCGTGTCCTCGAGAGCCTCGGTAACCCCGAGGATCAGCGCCAGATGAGCCTCATTGCCGTGCACGCTCACGGCATTCCCGACGATTTCCCGGAAAGCGTCATTCAGGAGGCCCACCGCCTTAAAGAAGCAACCCTCGGAGCGCGCGCCGATCTACGTCATATTCCGTTGATCACCATTGACCCCATCGACGCACGCGATCACGACGACGCCGTATTTGCCGGCCCGGACGACGATCCTGCCAACAAGGGCGGTTTCATCGCCTTCGTCGCCATTGCCGATGTCGCCCATTATGTCCGCCCCGGCAGCCGTCTCGACCGCGAAGCCCAGCTGCGGGGCAACTCCGTCTACTTCCCGGACCGTGTGGTGCCCATGCTGCCCGAGAAGATTTCGAATGATCTCTGCTCACTGCGTGAAGGCGAGGAGCGCGCCTGCCTTGCCGTGCGCCTCGTCTTCGACAGACACGGCGAGAAGCGTAAGCACACCTTCGTGCGCGGCCTCATGCGATCGGCGGCCAAGCTCTCCTATCAGGAGGCCCAGGCAGCGATCGACGGCGATGTCTCGGAAAAATGTGCGCCGTTGATGGAGCCCGTCCTGCGTCCGCTGTGGGCCGCCTACAAGGCCATTGCGAAAGCTCGCGATGCCCGCGAGCCACTCGACCTCGACCTTCCCGAACGCAAAATCCTGCTCGATAAGGATGGGCGCGTCGCGCGCGTTATTACGCCGGAACGCTTGGAGGCCCACAGGCTGATCGAGGAATTCATGATTCAGGCCAACGTGGCTGCCGCCGAAATGCTGGAGGCGCGCAAAGCCCCTGTCGTCTATCGCGTTCATGACCGGCCATCCAAGGAGAAGCTCAAGAGCCTGTCTGACTTCCTTGCAAGCCTCGATCTCAAGATTCCGCCCCTTGGCTCGCTGACGCCTGCGGCCTTCAACAAGGTCCTTGCTAAGGCTAAGGGCCTGCCGGTTCCCGATCTCGTCAACGAGGTCGTCTTGCGTGCGCAGGCCCAGGCTGAATACAGCACCGAAAACATTGGCCATTTCGGCCTCAATCTTTCTCGATATGCCCACTTCACGTCGCCCATCCGCCGCTATGCCGATCTTCTTGTTCATCGGGCGCTCGTTCGTGCGCTCCGCCTCGGCGAGGGCGCGCTCGAGGATCATGAGGTGCCCCGTCTCCCCGAAATCTCGCGCGCGATCTCCGAGGCGGAGCGGCGCGCCATGGCGGCCGAGCGCGAAACGGCTGACCGGTTGATTGCCATGCATCTTGCCGACCGTGTCGGCGCCACGTTCGATGGGCGAATTTCCGGCGTCACGCGGTCCGGACTTTTCGTCAAGCTCAATGAGACCGGTGCCGACGGATTTGTTCCGGTTTCCACTCTTGGACGCGACTATTACGAGCACGATGAGACATTGCACGCCCTCGTCGGCAGCCGGACAGGCGAGGCCTACAGGCTCGGCGACCGGGTCAGCGTGCGGCTCGTCGAAGCCATTCCGACGGCAGGGGCCTTGCGGTTCGAAATGCTGACCGAAGGCAAGCGAAGCAGCGCGAGGCCCATCCGCGGGCTCAAGGGCCGCCATGTGCCGCGCCGACGCGGCAGATTTTCTTCTTAAAAAAAGCGCCGCGACGATCGTGTGCTTGACGAAGAGACGCTACTCGGAGACCAATGTGCGCCATGATCGAGATCGAGCAACCAAGCGCCAGCGCCTCCCTCCCCGAACGTTCCGTCCTTCCAGCCCTGCGGCGCGGCTTCGCTGAGACCTGCCCGGCCTGCGGAGCGGGAAAACTCTTCAAGAGTTTCCTCGAGGTGGTCGATACCTGCCCCTCATGCGGCGAAGAGCTTCACCATCATCGTGCCGACGATGCGCCCCCTTACTTTACGATCCTCATCGTCGGCCACATCATCGGCGCGGGCATTCTCGTGCTCGAGCAGGCCTTTGCACCGGAAACCTGGGTGCACTACGCGATTTGGATGCCGCTCCTGCTCGCAATGACTTTCTGGCTGCTGCCGCGGATCAAGGGCGCGCTCGTCGGCCTCCAGTGGGCGCTTCGAATGCATGGGTTTGCAGGGCCTCTGGCGAACGAGTTTGAGTCCACCACGCAGCGAGCCCCCCAGCAGTGGCAATGAGCACGGATGATCTGCGATGAGGGAGGCTTCGCAGACGAGCAAAGCCAAGCCCTTAAACGGGGCCGATCTCACGCCTCCCCGGGATGCTGCAACGCTGGTGATCGTGTCGACGACGGAGAACGGGCCAAAGGTCCTCATGGGCCGGCGGCGCGCCGATCAGGTCTTTCTTCCCAACAAGTACGTCTTTCCCGGAGGCCGCGTCGATGCCTCCGACGCGGAAGTGCCAGCTCAATCCGAGCTTGCCCTCCACGAACGCGAGAAGCTGATGCTGGCGATGGATGGGGCTCCCTCGCCTTCTCGTGCGCGCGCCATCGCGCTTGCCGCCATCCGCGAGACCTTTGAGGAGACGGGATTGATCGTCGGAGCGCCCTGCAGAGTTCCCTCCTCCACCTATAGTGAACCCTGGCAGACGTTTCTGGCTCTTGGCGTGGCGCCCGATCTTTCGAGACTTTCGTATTTTGCACGCGCCATCACGCCGCCGGGACGTCCACGGCGCTACGACACGCGTTTTTTTGTGGTTGATGCCGCAGCCATTGCGGGCAGAGCCGACACCACCGACGGCGAACTCTCGAGCATCGACTGGTATCCACTCAACACCGCTCGCGCGCTTGACCTGCCCACGATCACGCGCCTCGTCATCGAGAACCTCGCCCAAGCATTGAATTCCGGCCTGGCACGCCCCATTGGCGCGCCTGTTCCCTTCTATTTTCAACAGCAGGGGACGTTCAAGCGCGTTTTGCTTTCGCTTGAAAGCCTTCATTCTTATGATGAAATCCTCTACGGCGAAATTTCTGACTGAGCCACCGCCTTATCGGATGGAGGATGCACAAGGCGCAACATAAGAGCGTGCTGCTCACCGGTTTTGGACCCTTTCCGGGAGCCGAAAGGAATGTGAGCGCCGATCTTGTGCGTGCCACCGCACAACGCCTGCGCCGTCTTTATCCTAGGAATGATTTTCACGTCGCGATTTTGCCGACCGAGTGGGAACGCGGCCCTGAGGCGCTGCGGCGCCTTTACCTGCGGCTCGAACCCACCCTGGCGGTTCATTTTGGAATTTCATCGAAAGCGCGCTCGCTCGTAATCGAGACACGCGCCAATAATCG
>CAZSNH010000183.1:0-6132 GCA_964607855.1 uncultured Hyphomicrobium sp.
GCATCTCGACAAGACAATGTTGCTCGGCAAAGGCTCTGAGCCGCGCTTCAATGGAACTCGTATCGAGCCCGGGCATGGTGCGAACCTCGAAGCCGAATTGACAGGAAACAGGCACAATATTCGTCGCCGTTCCCCCAGTAAGCTGGGTCACCTGCAAGGTCGGATATGGGGGTTCGAAGCGCCGATCATCAAAGTTTGCCGCAAGCTCGCTCTCGATTCTTTCCAGTTCTCCAAGGAGGCGTCCGGCGTACGTGATCGCGTTCACGCCGAGATGCGCCATACTCGAATGAGCGGCCCGCCCGTTCACAGTCACCCACCACCGCACCGGCCCCTTGTGTGCATCGACAACCTGCATGGAGGTCGGCTCGCCGACGAAAACAACGCGCGGTTTGATGAGCCGGTGGCCCAATTCGGCAATCATGGGGCGTACCCCCTGACATCCTGTTTCCTCGTCGTAGGAAAAAACGATGTGAATGGGGACCTTGAGATTGCAGCGCTTGAAATCGGGGACGGCGGCGAGAACGCAGGCGAGAAAGCCTTTCATGTCCGCCGTTCCGCGCCCGTAATAGCGCCCGTCGCGCTCGACTAACGTGAAAGGATCGCTGTCCCACGTTTGGCCATCGACAGGCACGACGTCCGTATGCCCGGAAAGTCCGATGCCCGAGACGCCCTGCGGTCCTATGGTGGCAAAAAGACTAGCCTTTAGACCATCTGCCGTCGGTACGAGCTGTGAGGCGATGCCGTGCTGCGCCAAATAGTCCTCGATAAAGCGCACACAGAGCATATTGGATTTGTGGCTCGTCGTATCGAAAGCCACGAGCCGCGCCAAGAGCTCAGCGGGACTGTAACGAGGACCGTTCATGGTTGTCCGCTTACCTTCGGTATCTACTGCAGTTCAGAGAGTCACTCGGCCGCCCGGCGATCTCAGTTCACGCTTCTCACCACGTAAGGGCTATCAAGCGAAAAGGCCGGAATGGCTATGTCGAAGAGATCACCAGCTTCTCCAACCATCTGATAGCTGCCAACCATGATCCCCGATGGCGTGGGAAGCGGACACCCGGACGTATAGGTGAACGATTGACCGGGCGGAATGACCGGTGTCTGGCCAACCACGCCCGGGCCCCTTACTTCCTCGGTACGCCCCTCCGCATCCGTGATCCGCCAAATGCGCGACTTCAACTGTACCGTTTCATGCCCTTGATTGGCGATCTCGATTGTATAGGTCCAGAAATAGTAGCCTTCCTCAGGCGTCGACTGATCCTCGGAAAAATCCGGCACCACACGAATGCGAATAGAGCGCGTGATCTTCTCGTATGGTTTTGCGTCGTCCACGTCGCTTAGATCCATGGGTTCATCGGGTTTAACTTTAGACGCCCGCCCGCTCTGGTCAATATCGGTCGGCTAGCCTTTCATCGCTGCGGCCATCGCCCTGTCGATATCGGCCTTGAGATCGCAGGCGGCTTCGAGGCCGACCGACAATCTGAGAACGCCGTCCGTTATTCCAAGCTCCGCTCGCGCCGGGGCGCCGATCCTCTGATGCGTCGTCGTTGCGGGGTGCGTAATGAGGCTCTTGGCATCGCCAAGATTGTTGGAAATTTTGATCAGGCGCAACGCGTTCTGAAACCGGAAAGCCGCCTCCTTTCCACCCTCGACTTCGAAGGTCACGATCTGGCCGCCGCCGGTCATCTGCCGGCGCGCCAAGTCGTACTGGGGATGATCTTTTCGCCCGCAATAGACGACGCGGCTGATACCCTTGAGCCCGGAGAGATGGTCGGCGATCTCGCTCGCGGTGGCGCATTGCGCCTTGACACGGACTGGCATCGTCTCCAGCCCCTTCAGCATCACCCAGGCGTTGAACGGGCTCATTGAAGGGCCGGTCTGACGGATAAAGTCCTGGAGATGGTCGGTGAGAAACTTCTCGCTACAGAGCACGGCGCCGCCGAGGCAGCGGCCCTGGCCGTCGATGTGTTTTGTCGCCGAATAGATGACGACGTCGGCTCCGTGCTCTAGCGGGCGCTGCAGCATCGGGGTCGCAAACACGTTATCGACCATAACAAGCGCCCCGATCTCCCTCGCTACCTTGGACACCGCCGCCATGTCGACGAGATCGAGCATCGGGTTCGCCGGTGTTTCGAAGAAGAAGACTTTGGTGTTGGGCCGAACCGCCTCGCGCCACGCATCGATGTTCTTGCCATCAATCAGTGTCGAGGCGATGCCAAAGCGCGGGCAGAGCGTTTCCACGATATAACGGCAGGAGCCGAACATGGCACGCGCCGCGACCACGTGATCGCCGGCCTTGAGATAGGAGAGCAGCCCCGCCGTGACGGCGGCCATGCCAGTCGCGGTGCCTCGAGCCGCCTCGGCTCCCTCCAATAGCCGAATGCGCTCCTCGAACATGGTGACGGTCGGATTGCCGAACCGCGAATATTGATAACCGGGGCTTTCGTTCTTGAAGCGCGCCTCGGCCTGCTCCGCATTGTCGTAGACGTAGCCTTGGGTGAGAAAGATCGCCTCTGAGGTTTCGGCGAACTGCGAGCGCAGCACGCCGCCATGCACGAGTTGTGTCTCGGGGGCCCAGGAGGGCTCATTCATATTGTTGCTGTTCTTGCTCATCTGAGCCTCTATTCCGCCTAACCCTGTTACGGTGAAAAGCGCCTCAATCAGCGCTTAGGACAACAAAAAACCCGGCTCGGCTCCGCCCGCCTTGTCCGGGCCCATCCGATACCGGGTGCGCTCGGCCATATTTAGCGAGTTGTTTAACGTGGCTGCAAGCCGGCCGGCCAAATCACCACGACGTCTGGGACGGGGATTAGCCCTCCTCACCTCTTGGCGTCAAGGGGTGGGTAGGCTAGAGCGGGCATTCAGAATTCCAGAAGGGGCATGGAGGATATGCTCCGATCGATAAGGCAGACAGGGCCCTAATGGCGAGAGCAGCCGGAGAAAAAGTGGCCGACGGCGACGCTCTTCTTGGCGTGGCTGTGACGGACGGCATCCTGCCAGCCCAGGCCATCCGCGTTCTCGTCTCCTCCGGTGCTCTGGAGCTCGCCGAGCCGTTGGCACCCGGTCAATTGCAGCCCGCGAGCATCGATCTTCGCCTGGGACCCAAGGCCTTGCGCGTGAGGGCGAGCTTCCTGCCCGGAAAGGGCGCCAAGGTCGCCGATAAGCTTGCCGACCTCAAACTCCATGAAATCGACCTCGAAAAAGGCGCGGTGCTCGAGACCGGCTGCGTCTACATCGTGCCGCTCATCGAGAGCCTCTCCCTTCCTCCCTCGATTGCGGCCTCCGCCAATCCGAAAAGTTCGACGGGCCGACTTGACGTATTCACCCGTGTCATCGCCGATGGAGTGGCCGCATTCGATCAGATTCCCTCCGGCTACAAGGGACCCCTCTACGCTGAAATCTGTCCGCAGACGTTCCCCATCGTCGCCCGCAAGGGCTCAAAACTGACGCAGCTGCGCTTCCGCGTCGGAAACCCGCGCGAGAACGACACCGCGCTCACCAAGCTGCATATTGCCGAAACGCTTGTGTCCGGAGGTGCTGCCGACATCGCCGACGGCATCGCGCTCTCGGTTGATCTCGTCGGCGACAAGGCTGGCCTCGTCGGATATCGCGCCAAGCGCCATACCGGCGTTGTCGATGTCGATGCTCCCGCTTCATGCGCTATCCTCGACTACTGGGAGCCCATCCACGCACGCAGCAAGCAGCGGCTCATCCTCGATCCCGACCAATTCTATATTCTGGCATCCAAAGAGGCCGTACACATTCCCCCGACGCACGCCGCCGAAATGATGCCGTTCAATCCGCTCGTCGGCGAGTTTCGCGTTCACTACGCGGGTTTCATGGACCCAGGATTCGGACATGCGCCAGCTGGCGGTCACGGCTCGAGAGTCGTTCTCGAGGTGCGCTCGCACAAGGTGCCTTTCATCCTGGAAGACGGGCAGATCATCGGGCGCCTCGTCTATGAGCGGATGATCGAGGTCCCGGAAATGCTCTACGGACGCGATCTTGGCTCAAATTATCAAGCCCAAGGGCTTAAGCTTTCAAAGCATTTCAAATAGCACAGCGCTGCGAGATCAATTCGTGGCGCCGGCCGGCAGCGGCCCGAGATGCTTGACATCACTACGAAGCTGACCGTTGCTCGCATATGTGCGGACGCGGAACTCGTTCGATTGCAGCCGGTCGACACGCATATAGCCAGCCTGTGCGAACGGCATCGTCGTATTGAGGAAAAACGTGTCGCCGGTGATGCCGGGTGTCGAGACGGCGTAACCCAATGTCCTCGCTACCGTTTGCGCCAGGCGGTACGTTGTGGGTGGCGACATCTCAGAGAACTGCCGTGCGGCTTCGCTATCTGGCCGGTTGGTGAGAAGAATGTAGGGCACGGTTGCCGCCTTAAGATCAGCCATGGAGTGACCCCAAAGCCCGCCCTCTCCCATGAGTTCGGCGTGATCGGCGGTAATAAAAATGTAGATCGCCCCCGGGGCAGTCATGAGCTGCTCGACAAGTCCCGCCACGTTGCGATCGTAGCACCGCAGTCCGTTATCGTAACCGATCGGCGTGCGAACGGTGCGCGGTGCGCTTGCCGGGTAGGGCTCGAGATCGATACTGGGTGTTACATGCCGGCAATGTTGAATGTAATCGGAATGATTGACACGCTGATGGAAAAAGACGAAGCGGCGCGGTGCGGGCGGCAAATCTTTGGCAAGTGCTACGAGCCCATCGTCGTTGTTGCTGCCGAATCGCTTCACGAGGTCATCGCCGGCGAGTACGGCATCCGCCCCCTTGGCGCCGCCGGCGAGATTGAGGAAAATCGGCGCTTGAGCCGAGTAGTACCACGTCTTGAAACCATTCTCGCGGGCGAGATCGAAGAGGTTTAACCCGCGCCGGTCGGCCTGCATCGGCCAATACGACATGCGCAAGAATGAAGGCACGCTTGCAAATGTCGCCACTCCACCCGAAAAGCCCAAGCGGCCCTCAAAATGAAATCCCGGCGGCGGCCTCTTGCTCCAAGCGGAAAGCTGTGGCGTCGTATCCTTGGCGTAGCCCAGCACTCCCAGCCGATTGCCCGTGATGCTTTCACCCATGATGACGGCAACCGTTATGGGCTCCTCGGGGATCGCAATCCTTTCGGACACCTGGTCGCGGATGCCGAGATCGGCACCGGCCGCCACCGCAGTGCTGGCGACGCGAAAGGCGCCAATGGCGGACTGATAGGGTCCGATGATCGAGGGCGTCCACGCACCGGGATAGGCCGTTGAGAACTTGTGATGGGCGAACCAATAAAGGCCGACGCCTACAAGCGTGACCGGAACGAGCCAATTCAACGCCCAGTGGTGCAAGACCTTGGCGCGCCCGGCCTCGCGCTGCGGCCAGTGCAGAAATACGAGCGCGGCGCCGAAGCAAAATACGATCGCCGTGCTTTTCAGAAGGGTCGGCAGTTCGGCGAGAATGCCACCATAAATATCTTTGGTTTCGAAGGGGGCGAGCAGAAACTGATCCGGCGTCATAATCTGCCCGAAGTAGGCGAGACAGCCGAGCCAGATCACTTGATTGAGGAGGAGAAACGCCAGAAACCCCATGCGCACCTTCCGTGATGGGGCGAGCGTCAGGAGCATGGACGCAATCAGGAGAACGATCGTCGGCGTCGATTTCGATAGTGGCTCGATTGCCGGGCTCGACCGGGCCGCAATAAGATCCGGAGCCAACAGAAGAAGAAAAGTAGCCAAGGCGAGAAAAAGCGTCTTGGCGATGGTATGCAGATCGGAAATGGGAGCACTGCTAACCGGCTGAGAAGCTTTGTAATTCATGCGTTCACACGTTGGCCGGCCTTGATTAAGCATTACCTCGAGGTGTTATTCGCATGCAGCGAACAAAACTTGGGTCCTCTTGTGGCGTATAGAATAGTTGTCGGCTGTGGATGCAGCCCCGAAGGTCACGGCTGCAGCCGTTGCCATCGCGAGGATATAAGCCACCGGCCCGGCTAGAGGTCAGGAAATGTTTTTTGGGGGGAAATTGCCGCAATGCTAAGTGCTCTCCTGCTCAGGCTAACCTTATTCCCTGCCGGCGCAAAAGATGCAAACAACAATTCCAAGGACGTCGCCACACTGTATGGCAGTAATAGCCTCTCCTATG
>CAZSNH010000184.1:0-6107 GCA_964607855.1 uncultured Hyphomicrobium sp.
AAGCTGATCTTCGTGGGCACAGGAAACCCTGCTCCGTGGAACAGCCACATGCGCAAGGGCGACAACAAGTGGAGCTGCTCGCGCATCGCCATCGACCCCGAGACCGGCGACATCAAGTGGGGCTATCAGACGACCCCGCACGACGGCTGGGACTTCGACGGCGTCAACGAGGTCGTCTCGTTCGATCTCGACGGCAAGAAGCTGGCTGCCACCGCCGACCGCAACGGCTTCTTCTATGTTCTCGAGCGCGACTCGGGCAAATTCGTCTCGGGCACGCCGTTCGTCGAGAAGATCTCGTGGGCGAAGGGCATCGGCGCCGACGGCCGCCCGGTCTATGTGCCGGAAAACTATCCGGGCAACCCGACTGACTCCAAGGATGGCAAGAAGGGAAATGCGGTGTTCGCGGTTCCGAGCTTCCTCGGCGGCAAGAACCATCAGCCGATGGCCTTTAGCCCCGTCACCAAGCTTTTCTATGTGCCGGCCAATGAGTGGGGCATGGATCTCCACAACGAGCCTGTCACCTACAAGAAGGGCGCGGCCTACCTCGGCGCCGGCTTCACCATCAAGCCGGTGTTCGATGATCACATCGGCGCGCTTAAGGCGGTCGACCCGGCCACGGGCAAGATCGTCTGGTCGGTGAAGAACAAGGCTCCGCTTTGGGGCGGCGTGCTCACGACCGGTTCGAACCTCGTGTTCTACGGAACGCCCGAAGGTGATCTGAAGGCGGTTTCCGCCACCGACGGCAAGGAGCTGTGGAGCTTCAACACCGGTTCGGGCATTGTCGGCGCCCCGATCACCTGGGAGCAGGACGGCGAGCAGATGATTGCGGTTGTCTCCGGCTGGGGTGGAGCTGTTCCGCTCTGGGGCGGTGAAGTCGCCAAGACCGTTGCCAACCTCAATCAGGGCGGCATGGTTTGGACCTTCCGCCTGCCGAAGAAGATGGCAGCCAACTGATCTCTACTAAGCGCATTCCTCCAAGGGGGCGGGCTATTACGCGGGCTCGCCCCCCTTTTTTTTGGATGGCGCACTGACGCAGGTAGCCGCCGCGTGGTAGCTTCACGTTAATCACTTGGACGATCAGAGGCGCGCATGGCACATCGCTGGTCCGGCATCCGGATGAGCCCCCGGCAGCTCCTCATCATTTTAGCCGGCGGCATTATCGTTGCGGCACTTTCTGCCGCCAGCATGCATCAAGCGCTTGCCGATGAGGCCCTCGAGGTCGATACCGCACTCATCCTGGCGGTTGACGTGTCGAACTCCGTCGACGAGGGCCGCTATCGTCTGCAAATGGAGGGCATTGCGCTCGCCATCGAGGACGAAGCCGTCGTGACTGCCATTACGGCCGGCACCAAGGGCGCTATTCTCTTGTCGCTCATCGAGTGGGCCGATAAGGCCGAGATGACCATTGACTGGCATCTCATCCGCAACGTCGAGGATGCCCGCGCATTCGCTGGTAAGGTGAGATCTCTTCCACACCGCATGGGCGAGTATACGTGTCTTTCCCGCATGATGGACATAGTGAAGGAGACCATCATCGACAGGATACCGGCAGCCGCCGCTCGAGTCGTGCTCGACGTCTCGGGGGATGGGATCGACAACTGCGCTGTCCCCTCAGCGAGCGATGCGATGCGTGACGAGCTCATCGCGAACGACATCACCATCAACGGTCTCCCGATCATCGTTAAAGGAGAGAACGATCTTGTCGGGGCTGGCGCCTATCGGGCGCCGGGTTTCGGGTTCCATGAGTTGCTCGGTAACGACAATGAGCCCGCGACAACGCTCGACAAGTGGTTTCGCGAGCACGTGATTGGCGGGCCAGCCGCATTTCTGCACACGGCGCAAGGCTATGAGGACTTCGGTCGCGCCTTCCGCCAAAAATTCGTGACTGAGATCAGCGCAATCGAGACGCGGACCGCGATGCCAGCTGAATAATCGCAAACGATTATACGGCGAGGAGGAACTCGATCCCAATATCTTCCTCACCACAGCCATCGGCCAGGGGCTGAAAGCGCAATGCCTCGGAGGCCTAATCGTCGAGGCTCGGAGATTTCGGACGTCGGACCCGCGATCAATCTCTTGCCAGAATGGGTCTAAGACGAAGCCTGCAGGATCTCAGGACGCGGACAGGAAGACGATCAAACGGCCGAAAGAGCCGGGCGGGGCCCTCGGTTTCACGATCTGAGATGCTGCACGTGGACGTCAACCTCGACGCTGCCCGCGGCGCCATTAGTGAGAGATCGGCCGAAGCGAACGGAAAAGCTCTGCATTGGGACAGAATAGCGGAGGCGCGCCCCGCTCGCCTTCCTCATGGTCTGCGATCCACTGGTCGCAGGCAGCCACATTCGCACAGCCTCTGCACCTAAACGTTGCCGCAATGACTGCTGGCAATCTTTCCGGTCGCAGCGCTTCGTCGAGGTCCACGGAAACGCGTGACATTACATCTGTCATCCGTTTCGCGCTTACAATCAGTGCTTCAGTCTCTCTAGAGATCATCTCCATCGAGCCTCCGCTGCAGTGTAAAACTTCAAAACATTCCACCACATGGTGAGGGTGGAGACCGTGATCTGGATCAAGAGCAGAACTCGAGCTTGCGCCCTTGCTTAACAGCCAAGGCTCGACCGGCTTCGTGGTTTGGCCCGCGTATGGTGACCGCTAAAATTGCCAGATGTCCAAGGTACTATGGCATAGTCGGGCCGGTGATCGTTCCAGAATTCGGTAATGAAGAAGAATTGTTGGAAGCATTCGATGGACCCGTACTAGCTGGCCGCAAACCAGTCTGCCGCGCCGCATCAGGTACAGCGTGTGCCTTAATCGATCAGCCCGATTTCTCCCGTTCCCTGAGCACGGCTTCGACGCGATTTCGGACGTGAAGTTTCTCCAGAATGTTGGTCATGTAGTGCTTTACCGTCTTGTCGCTGAGGCCGAGGACACGTGCGACTTCCTTGTTGGTCAATCCTCGGCAAACGTGGTCGAGAATCTGTTGTTCTCGGTGCGTCAGGGCGTCAATGCTGACCTCGATAGATCGCTGCTGTAATCCGCGCTGCGGGCTGGGCGCCAGACTTGGCGTTACGTAAGTCGCTCCTTCCCGGACGGCCCGCACCACCCGCTGGAATTCCGGCGCGGCAATCCCCTTTAGGACATAGGCGCGCGCCCCTGCCTCCAGCGCTGCGATGACGTGCTCCATGCTCGCCGAAGCCGTCAGGATGATCGTCTTGAGCCCTGGGCAGTCGCGGAAGATGATGCGCTGGGCTTCGATGCCCCCACCCTGAATGGCGATGTCAAGCACCATGATGTCGGGATTCTTCTCCTTAGCAATGCGAATGGCGTCAGCCGCCGTTGTCCCTTCTGCGACAATCTCCATCCCCTTAATGGGCTGCAAAGCAAGGCGGGTGCCCAATAGAAGCAGGGGATCATCATCGATTATGGCGAGCCGGATGTGGTCAGACATTTGCGCACCCTTTGATTGTCGTGCTCCATGAAATGGGTGGCGCAACGGAGCGGTTCTCTATCGAGTCCAGAGAGAGCTGCCAGTTAAGACGTCTATTCAAGGCAATTGAACCACAGAATATGACGAGCGAATTTGCGCGTCCGCATCACACATTCTACATGAGAAGCAGCACGTAAATCTGACCCCTCGATATAAGCTGGGCAAAGGTACGTACACCTTAAGAGGCGTACGTGTTGAAGTAAGTGTGACGCCGGCAGCGCCATTCAAGAGGGAGGCTGCGCGTCACGAAGGCACGTGGCTATAGCATGCCGTGTGTCTGGACGCGGTGAAACGCTTGATCCAGGTCAATATGCACCCGAACAAGAAATGTAGCCGTTTCCTTCTTGTCGGTATTCGCGCAAACTTGGGCGTGTCGGCAATCGAGCAGCAATCCGCAAAACTAGCAATGAGGGTAGCCGAGGATGAAGCGCGAGCCCAAAAGCGCGGATCGTTGGGCGCCGAGAGTTCATCGCAAATCTATGCCCGAAGGTCTTGAGAATCTCATCGTTGCGTGCTTGGAGCGCAATCCAGATTACCGGTTCTCGGGTTGTGAGATTCCCGTTCCGACTTGACTGTTTCCTGCGTGGCCCTTACCGCGACGCCCGACCGAGCAGCTCCATCAGCTCCGCTACAACCTTTCGCTGTTCGGCAGCGTTGCCCGAGGTTATTGCCTTTTCGACGCAATGGGCGATGTGCTCCTGCAGCACCACCTCCTCGACGCGGCGCAGAGCGGCACGGACCGCGGAGATCTGCGTCACGATATCAATGCAGTAGCGGTCATCCTCGACCATGCGAGTAATGCCGCGAACCTGCCCCTCTATCCGGTTGAGGCTCTTGATGCGGGCCGATTTGGACTTTGCGTGCATGGTTGACATATACCCCATGGGGGTATACACGTCAACGCATATACCCCCATAGGGTATTCAAGGGTCTATGTTCCCGAATGCAGGACCAGGAGATCTGTCATGACAAAGCCGGGAAGTCACGCGCCTCAGCACCGCCATGCGCTCGATGCTCACGAGCATGCGGGGCACACTGTTGTCGCGGGCGGCGTGAAGGACCCCGTTTGCGGCATGTCAGTCGATCCGCACACGACGAGGCACCGGCATACCCACGCGGGGCATCCCTATTATTTCTGTTCGGCAAAGTGCCGCGAGAAGTTTATCGCTGAGCCCGCGAAATATCTGAAGCTCGAGGCTAAGCCGGCCACGCCGGTGCCGGCAGGCACCATCTACACCTGCCCGATGCATCCCGAGATCAGGCAGGTGGGGCCTGGCTCATGCCCGATCTGCGGCATGGCGCTCGAGCCGGAGGTCGTCACAGCCGAAAATGGGCCCAATCCGGAGCTAGCCGACATGACGCGGCGGTTCTGGATCGGCCTTGCGCTCACGCTGCCGGTCTTCGCGCTGGAGATGGGCGGGCACCTCGCCGGCCTGCACATGATACTCGGCCAGGCGGCATCGAACTGGATTCAGTTCGCGCTTGCAACGCCCGTGGTGTTGTGGGCCGGCTGGCCGTTCTTCGTGCGCGCCTGGCAATCGCTCGTCACCCGCAACCTCAACATGTTCACGCTGATCGCCATGGGGACCGGCGTGGCCTGGATTTACAGCGTGATCGCGACCGTCATGCCGGGGATGTTCCCGTCCGCATTCCGCGCGCCCGGCGGTTCGGTCGCGGTCTATTTCGAGGCGGCCGCGGTCATCACCGTGCTGGTGCTGCTCGGGCAGGTGCTGGAGCTGCGCGCGCGCGAGGCGACCTCGGGCGCGATCAGGGCGCTGCTCGATCTCGCACCCAAATCCGCGCGCCGCATCGGCGGCGACGGCGCCGAGCATGACATCCCGATCGAGGAGATCGCGGTCGGCGACCGCCTGCGCGTGCGGCCGGGCGAGAAGGTGCCGGTCGACGGCGCGGTGGTGGACGGACATTCGACCGTCGATGAATCGATGGTGACGGGCGAGTCGATGCCGGTGAGCAAGGAAGCCGGCGCCAAGGTCGTCGCCGGCACCATAAACCGCAGCGGCGCATTCGTCATGCAGGCCGAGCGGGTCGGACGCGACACATTGCTGTCGCAGATCGTGCAGATGGTGGCGCAGGCGCAGCGTTCGCGCGCGCCGATCCAGCGGCTCGCCGATCAGGTCTCGGGCTGGTTCGTCCCGGCGGTCATCGCGGTCGCACTCATTGCCTTTGCCGCCTGGTCCGTTTTCGGACCGGAACCGCGCTTCGCCTACGGCCTCGTCGCGGCGGTATCGGTCCTGATCATCGCCTGCCCCTGCGCGCTCGGGCTCGCGACGCCGATGTCGATCATGGTCGCCGCGGGAAAAGGCGCGACCGCGGGAGTCCTCTTCAAGAACGCGGAGGCGATCGAAGTGCTTCGCAAGGTCGACACCCTCGTCGTCGACAAGACCGGCACTCTCACGGAGGGAAAACCCGCGGTCTCCGCCCTCTTGCCGGTCTCCGGGTTCTCCGAGGAGAAACTGCTCTGGATCGCAGCGAGCACCGGAAGGGCAAGCGAACACCCCCTCTCGAATGCCGTGGTCGCGGCTGCCGAAGAGCGCGGGATCTCTCTCGGCACGATCGATTCCTTCGAGAGCGTTCCGGGAAAAGGAGTAAAGGGAAAGCT
>CAZSNH010000185.1:0-6106 GCA_964607855.1 uncultured Hyphomicrobium sp.
CGATCGCAATGACGCGCCGTCTCATGCGGTTGGGCTCGGACGCCATCAAAGAACGGACCGAGGTCGAGATTGCAGCTTTTGTCGAGCGCCTTACCTCACCGGAAGCGCGGCGCGCATTTGAAAGCTTCCTTACAAAGCGGGGCTGATACCGGGATAGTTCACGCGATGAGCGAACGGCAAAAGTGTGATGGTCTCTTGAGGCGGGGTGCAACCGTTCTCCTCTTTGCGATTTCCGTGTTTGCTGGAGCGCTGGACGCCCATGCGAATTGGCTGACCCACATTCTCGAGGATGCAGGCCAATCCGGCGGCAAGGCGGGAAAGCTCGGAAAATTCGGCGTCGAAGGCCTCGATAACGCGGCGGCCTTCGTTTCGAAGTTGCCCGCATCCGCCAATGGTCTTCCGCTTGCTGCTCATGTGACAGCCGAGGGACACTGGTCTTTCGTCAACAAGGCCGGGCAGACCTTCACTTCCGGCACTCCGGACGAGATGAAAAGGGTCGTGAAATCACTCGCCCCTGAAGCGGCCCCTGACAGCAAGCTAGCGATTTACCTCTCCGAAGAAACCGTGTTTCGGGAGAGCAGCCATATCAGGGCCCTCCCGGAAGGGTCGGAACTCTATGTCGTCACGGGGGATGATGCTTACCGCCTGACGTGGCGTGCCGGTCAATCGGGAGACGAACTCCTCGCCGAGGTGAAGCCCAATCTCGTGGCGGGGGTCGCGGAACGGCGCATGTTTGATGAAGCCGTATATCACCTCGGCCGTCCCCTCAATCGTTCGAACATCCGCGTTCTTGGTTTCGAACCGGGCGGGCCGAAAACGCTGTCGGCGGTACCGAACTTCGACCGGGTCACCAAGACGGCTCTCGTAGACACCATAGATCCCTCCGCGGCCGCTCACAGTCTCGGTAAACTCAGGGGCCAGACAGCCCTTGTGTCGGGGCGCGTCGAGGGCGATCTTCTGCATTTCAATCCGTCGAGCGGCGCTTCTGGATCGGTGAGGATCTCCGATCTGTCGCGTGCAGCCGAGGCCTCCGACGTCAATCTCGTTATTCTGCAGACCACGGGCGCCCACCAGCCCGGAGGGCGGAACTGGCTCTGGCAGAAGGTCGAGGTCGCCGGCCTCGAGGAGGGATTGAAGCGGGCAACCTTCGGCGACTTTCTGTCGGCGGTCGGGTCCGGACGCGGCGAGCTGGTGGTGAGGGCTCAGCCTTCTACACCCGGTCGCATTATGCTGACGGCGATGCCATCGGGGAATTCAGTAGCTCCACTGACCGATCAGGTGGGAACCTGGCTCAGCGAGATCACCAACCGTGCCTTGGGGCAGCTCGTTTCGGAGGGCGCCCAGATCTATGCCCGAGATAAGGAGCGCGAGAGTGAGTTGGAGCGGCGCTTCGTGCCCGGAATCCCGTCATGGATCCAATACACCTACATTGCCGGCGTGATCTTGGGGCTTTTGGGGTTCGGGCACAGCGTGCACTGGTGGATGAGGCTCTGGCCCAAAGAACAGAGATCGGAATACGCAAGCGCGATGGGGTTCAATCTAGCCCGGACGGCACGCCAAGGGGCTTTTCTGTTCCTCTTCCTGCCGGTTGCTGGCATTCCTGCGTTCACCTTAGGCTTCCTCGAAAATCTCTGGTACCAGATCAAGGCCCCTATTCGCTGGTGGCGCTGGCTCCGAGAGAAGTTCCGGCGCAAAATTTGAGTCCTCAGGAGACCGTTGGAAAGTCTGAAACCATGACAACCCTCAAAGGTAAGACGCTTTTCATTACTGGTGCCAGCCGGGGTATCGGTCTCGCAATTGGCGTGCGAGCGGCCCGCGACGGGGCCAATGTCGCGATTGCAGCCAAGACCGCCGAGCCGCATCCCAAATTGGAGGGCACCGTTTATACGGCGGCAGCTGCCATCGATCAGGCCGGAGGGCGGGCGCTGCCGCTCATCTGTGATATTCGGGACGACGCGCAGGTGGAAGCGGCTGTTGCGGAAACTGTCGCAACATTCGGGGGCATCGACATTTGCGTCAACAACGCTTCTGCAATCTCGATGACGCCGGTTGCGGCGACCGAGATGAAGCGTTTTGACCTGATGCACGCTATCAATACGCGCGGAACCTTCCTGGTCACCAAGACATGCCTGCCGCATCTTAAAAAGTCGCAGTGCCCGCATGTTCTCATGCTCTCACCGCCACTCGATATGAAGCCGCAGTGGTTCGCTGGTCATGTCGCCTACTCGATTGCCAAGTACGGCATGAGCCTTTGCGCCTTGGGCTTCGCCGAGGAGTTCAAGAAGGACGGCATCGCCGTCAATGCGCTGTGGCCGCGAACGGCCATTGCGACGGCGGCGATCGCCAATATCCTAGGTGGTGACCGCTTGATGCGTATGAGCCGGACACCGGCGATAATGGCTGATGCTGCGCACCTCGTCATGACACAGCCGCGCAACTTTACCGGCAACTTCCTGATTGACGACAGCTTCCTCTATGAGGTGGGCGGGGTCCGCGATTTCGAGCCCTACAGGGTCGATAAGACGGTTCACCTGGCTCCGGACTTTTTCGTGCCCGCCGACAGTCGTCCGCCTCCGGGCGTTGTGCTTGCCAGTCTATCGGAGCTGATGGGCGGAATGAGGTCATAACCCGGTGATGCATATGCCCGGTTGCGGCGCTTTCGCAGCGATGCCGGGATACCGGAGGCGAGCAACCGTCGGGCCTTCCCGCTCTTGCTCTTTGGCGGACAAGTGGTGCTAATAAGAGTGCGCAAACGCCCGCGATTTTAAAAAGCCAGGATCGAGTGAGCGAGCAACGAATGACCACCTTACTCATAACGCATCCGGCGTTCCTCGCTCACGATACTGGCCCGGGTCATCCCGAGCGGTCCGACCGGTTGCGCGCGATCGATAAGGTTCTGGCGCATGATGTCTTTAAGCCGCTTCAGCGCATCGAGGCGCCGCTTCGAGATGACGTCGAGGAGAGAATTGCGCTTGCCCATCCCAAGGAGTACGTGACGTCCATCAAGGCTGCCGCCGAGGTTGTACGGCAGCGCGGTCATTCCATACACATTGACGGCGATACGGTGATGTCGCGAGGGACAATGGAAGCGGCGCTGCGTGCAGTGAGCGCCGGGCTTGAAGCCGTCGACAAGGTGTTCAGCGGCGAAGTGAAGAACGCCTTCTGCCAAGTGCGCCCGCCGGGACACCATGCCGAAAATGATCGCGCCATGGGCTTTTGCCTGTTTTCGAATGCCGCTATCGCCGGGCTTTATGCGCGCGCCAAGCACGGCGCAGAACGCATCGCCGTTGTCGATTTCGATGTTCATCACGGCAACGGCACACAGGACATCTTCTGGTCCGACAAGGATCTCTTCTACGGATCGACTCATCAGATGCCGCTCTTTCCGGGCACCGGGGCTCTCAACGAAACAGGCGTCGGAAATATCTGGAATGCTCCGTTGAGGGCCGGGGACGACGGAGAGACATTCCGTGACGCCTTTAGGAGTCGAATCCTCAACGCGCTGCAAAATTTTGCACCTGATGTGGTCATTTTCTCGGCCGGCTTCGACGCCCACCGGCGCGACCCGCTGGGCGGGCTCGAACTCGTGGAAGCGGATTTCATGTGGGCAACCGAGGAAGTTGCCAAAATTGCCGACCGGCACGCCAAAGGCCGGATGGTATCTCTGCTCGAAGGTGGTTATGACCTCGAAGGGCTGGCGAAGTCGGTTGCCGTGCATGTGCGCACGCTGATGGATGCCGGTGCATGATGAAAGACGGAGACGACGCGGCATGAGCACGCCAAAGGCGGCAAGCAAGCAGCACGCCGACATCAAAGAGATGAGTTTCGAGCGAGCGCTCAAGGAGCTCGAATCCATTGTGAGCCGCCTCGAGCGCGGGGACGTCGAGCTCGAGGAGTCGATCAGCATTTACGAACGCGGCGAGGCCCTGCGCGACCATTGCGACCGGCTCTTGAAGCAGGCCGAAGCCAAGGTCGAAAAGCTTACGTTCAGCTCCGATGGAGAGCCCAAGGGCACCGAGCCTCTCGACGAGTAGGCGTCTCTGACGGCCCCATATGCTCGCGTTTCGGCCATCCCTGGCGCTTCCGAGGCTTCAAGGAAGGTGATGTGCCTTTTTGCCGGGCTTCAACTTTCAGCCGATTGGGACTAGCATATTGAGTTAATTGGCCTGTCCGGCCCCTTCGGTACGGGTGGCCGGCGAGGTACGCACTCGCAAGAAAACGTGAGAGCTGACGTGAGCAAGACGCCTCTACTCGATACGGTTAAGACGCCTGCTGATCTGCGACGCCTGCGTGAGCAGGATCTCAAGCAGATTGCCGACGAGCTGCGCCAGGAGACGATCGATGCTGTCTCGGTGACGGGCGGGCATCTCGGCGCTGGCCTCGGTGTCATCGAGCTTACGGTTGCGCTCCATTATCTTTTCGACACGCCGAATGATCGTCTGATCTGGGACGTCGGCCACCAGAGCTATCCGCACAAGATCCTGACCGGCCGCCGGGACAGGATACGCACGTTACGCCAGGGGGGCGGCCTCTCAGGCTTCACCAAGCGCGACGAGAGTGAGTACGATCCCTTTGGTGCCGCGCATTCCTCAACATCGATTTCTGCGGGCCTCGGCATGGCCGTGGCACGTGATCTCGAAGGGCGCAAGAACCACGTCGTTTGCGTGATCGGGGACGGCGCCATGAGTGCCGGCATGGCTTACGAAGCCATGAACAACGCAGGCGCGCGCGATGAGCGTCTGATCGTGATACTCAACGACAACGATATGTCGATTGCGCCGCCAACGGGGGCGCTTTCGCACTATCTGGCACGGACAACGTCAAGCGATACCTATCTGCACTTGCGCGAAGCAGCCAAGCAGCTTGCCAAGCATCTTCCCAAACGCTGGGAGCGCCGGGCGGCGCGCGCCGAGGAAATGACGCGAACCTATTGGACGGGGGGCACGCTCTTCGAGGAACTCGGGTTCTATTATGTCGGTCCCGTCGACGGCCACGATCTCAAAGTGCTGGTCCCCGTATTGCGCAACGTTCGCGATGCCAAGAACGGTCCCATCCTCGTCCATGTGGTGACCAAAAAGGGCAAGGGCTACGGGCCTGCCGAAGATTCCGACGACAAATATCATGGCGTGGCGCGTTTCAACGTCGTGACGGGCGCTCAAATGAAGCCGAAGTCGAATGCGCCGACTTATACGCGCGTCTTCGCCGACAGCCTTGCTGCGGAGGCGCGAAAGGACAAGAAGATCTGCGCCATAACCGCGGCAATGCCAGATGGAACGGGCCTCGATATCTTTGGCAAGGAGTTCCCCGATCGTACATTCGACGTCGGCATCGCCGAACAGCACGCGGTGACGTTCGCCGCCGGCCTCGCGGCCGAGGGCATGAAGCCCTTTGCGGCGATTTATTCGACGTTTCTTCAGCGCGCCTACGATCAGGTCGTTCATGATGTCGCCATCCAGCGGCTACCGGTGCGATTTGCCATCGACCGCGCCGGCCTTGTCGGCGCCGATGGTCCCACACATGCTGGCTCATTCGATCTCGCTTTTCTTGGCTGTCTGCCCCATTTTGTGCTGATGGCGGCTTCAGACGAAGCCGAACTCAAGCATATGGTGGCGACGGCGGTTGCCATCGACGATAGGCCCTCGGCTCTGCGCTATCCGCGCGGTGAGGGAACGGGTGTCGAAATGCCTGCAGAAGGCAAGGTGCTCGAAATTGGCAAGGGCCGCGTCTTGCGCGAGGGCACATCGGTAGCCCTCCTCTCGCTCGGAACGCGCCTCGGCGAGGCCATGAAGGCGGCCGATCAGCTTGCCGCATTCGGCCTTTCGGCAACCGTGGCCGATGCGCGCTTCATGAAGCCGCTTGATACGGATCTTGTCCGTCGCCTCGCTCAGAATCACGAGATTCTGGTGACGGTCGAGGAAGGATCCGTCGGCGGCTTCGGAAGCCATGTGCTGCAGTACCTCGCCACTTCGGGTCTTTTGGATCGCGGTCTCAAGGTGCGTGCGATGGTGCTTCCCGACGTCTTCATCGATCATGACACGCCGGCGAAGATGTACGAGCGCGCGGGTCTCAACGCGCCGGGCATCGTCGAGACAGTACTGGCAGCGCT
>CAZSNH010000186.1:0-6080 GCA_964607855.1 uncultured Hyphomicrobium sp.
CCGCCGCCCCCACTGAGTCCGCTGCAGAGGCCGTGGCGAGCGTAACCGAGCCAGGTCTCCCCTGGCCCGTTTCGAATGAACCGGCAAACTGGAGCAGCATGGCCCCGGCTGTCACTGCAAGTTCCGCCGCTCAAAGCTGTCAAGACAGCCTGCGAGCAGCGGCGCGTGCCGGCATCGTTCTTTTCAAGTCAGGGAGTGCGGCGATAGCGCCTGAAAGCAACGCAACACTTGAGGCCATTGCGAAGGCCGCCAAGGATTGTGCCGGCGTCAAGATCACGGTCGAGGGACACACCGACTCCACCGGAAGCGAGAACAGAAATAAGCGCCTCTCCGAACGGCGCGCCAAGGCCATCGTGGAATTCCTTGTCAATGCCGGGGTGTCCAAGGACGTGCTGAGTGCCGTCGGTTTCGGGCAGGAGAAACCTGTAGCCGCAAACGACAGCGAGGAGAACCGCGCCAAGAACCGGCGTATCGAGTTTACAGTGAACTGAAAAAAGAGAGCGGCCCCTTGATGGGGGGGGGCCGCTCGAGTCCCGTGTCGGGACGTCAGGGGACGTCGCCAAATCGGCGATTTATTCCTGAGCGGCCACTTCGCCGGCAGTGGCTTCCGTGATGAGCGTACGGGCCTGACCGATCCAGTTGTCCTTCTCGACGGCGCCGCTGAGGTTCAAGGCGTCCTCGACGTTTGCGATATCTTCATCCGAGAAGTTGGCGATCTGCTCGAACTTGATACAGTTGATCTGTTTCAGGCGTGCAAAGAGTTCGTCGCTGATGCCCTTGATCTGGCTAAGATCGTCGGGCTCGCCCTTGGGCTTCTTGAAGCCTTTCCAGGCAGCGTTGAGTTTTCGCGCGCGAGCGTCGGTGCGCTCGAATATGCGGGCTGCTTTGCCGCGACGGCCCCGCAGATAGTAGAGTTTCGCCCGGCGAACCTTGCCTCGGCGGACAACTTCAATCTCCGCGATGTGGGGAGAGTAGAGAGGGAAAACCCGTTCCACACCCTCGCCGTAGGAAATCTTGCGTACAGTGAAGCTCTCATTGATACCGGAGCCCGAGCGCGCGATGACAATGCCTTCGTAGGCTTGGAAGCGCACGGTCGCTTCCTTCGGGGCCGCAGCCTTTTTCTTCTTGTCCTTTGGATCGACTTCGGCGGCTTCCACGACCTTCACGACCACCTTGACGGTATCGCCTGGGGAGAATTCTGGGATGCCACGCTTCGCGAGCACGGCATTCATTTGCTCGCGCTCGAGCTCTTGAATGATGTTCATTGTTCGTCCTTTTTCTTTTTGCATCAATGCAGAGGAGCGGTGCCGGATGCCAAAGTCAGGATCGGCGCGCCGCTCATGCGGCCCGATTAGGGCAAGCCCACTTAAGGGAATGGCTGGCGGGATAGCGGAAATGGGGGCGTTTGTCGAGTGGGGCAAATTCCACTGCCGCGCTCTTGCTGGAGGGACCGGGGCGCTTTCCCAAGGTCATTCAGCAATCACTTACCAACTACCGGGAAGCACGAGTAAGCATTTGATATTACGTCTTGAATCAGTGACCCTGTACGCCCGTCGTTCCGTGAGGGCTACTTGGGCGCTTCGACAGTAATTTTGATCGATGAATAGTAGGCCGCGAGATCGGCGATGTCTTCGGGCGAGAGGGTGCTGGCAGCAACCGACATCACCTCGTGCTTGCGTGCGCCGGACTTATAGTCGTTGAGCGCCTTTACGATGTAGACGGGATTCTGACCGGCGAGATTAGGTGCATCGGGAAGCTTGGCCATACCGTCAAGCCCATGGCATGTCTGACACATGGTGGCTTTCTTTTTACCGGCAACGGCGTCGCCAGCCGCTGCAGAGGGTCCAGCCTGAAAGACAAGCACGAGAATAGCAAGGACTGGACGTAACATTCTCCTCGGCATCTCCTTGAGCCGATCTGGCAAATTTCTGCAAAAACCCCGCAGCACCGAATGGTGCTGCGGGGAAGTTTCGAAGGAGGAAAGGCTACTTGTCATAGGAGATGCGGTAGATGGCTCCCACCAGATCGTCCGACACCAGGAGCGAGCCATCCGCAAGTTGTGCCACGCTCACGGGCCGGCCCGCGTACTCGCCTGTCGGCAACAGCCAGCCTTCGGCGAATGGTTCTGTCTTTTCGGCCGTCCCGTCGTCCTTGAGAGACGTAAACATGATGCGTGCACCGACCGGGTTGACGCGGTTCCACGAGCCATGTTCGGCCGAGAAAATGCCACCGCGATACTTTTCGGGGAACATCTTGCCCGTATAGAACATCATGCCGAGGTCGGCGGCGTGGGCCGGGAATTCGATCTGCGGGAATACGACATCAGCAGGCGGCTCCTGGTCCTTGTATTCGTTGGTTCGCGTCTTGCCGCCGCCATACCAGGGGAAGCCGAATTTCTGGCCTGGCTCCGTCGCTCGATTGAGTTCGCCTGCCGGGATTTCGTCGCCCATGCCGTCGACTTGGTTGTCAGTAAACCAAAGCGTCTTGTCCTTCGGGTTGAAATCCATGCCGACGCTGTTACGGATACCGGTTGCGAACACTTCCCGGTTCGTGCCGTCACGGCCCATGCGGATGATGCCGCCGATGCCCGTTTTGAGATAAAGGTCCATTTTTTCCGGCGCGAACACATTAAAGGGTTGGCCGAGAGTAATGTAGAGCTTGTCATCGGGTCCGATACGGCAGACGCGTGCTGTGTGGTTGTAGCTTTCCTCCTCGACGGGGATCAGATCGCCCTGCTTGACGACATTGAATGCCGCAACATCTGGTCCCTCGTAGAAGAACTCCGCAGCCGGGAATAGGAGCACACGGTTCTGCTCTGCGATAAACAGGAATCCATCCTTTGAGAAGCAGACGCCGTTCGGAATTGTGAAATCGATCGAAGGCGCGAAGACCTTGACCTCGTCGGCAACGCGGTCGCGGTTGCGGTCGGTTACCGCGTAGACCTTGTTCTTGCGCGTCCCGACGAACGTCACCACGCCTTGCGGGCCAACGGCCATTTCGCGCGCGTCAGGCACGACCGCATAGAGCGAGATCTTGAACCCCGGCGGTAGCTTTATATGAGAAAGTATCTGCTTAATCGCCTTGGCGTTGTCGCCCTTCTGGTCGATAGTCGGGATGTCGATTGGGGTCCCGGTGCTCTTGAAGCCCGAAAGCTTCTCCAAGTTGCCGGGAGGATTCTTGCTTTGCGACGCAGCAGGTGCTGCCATGACCGCCGCCGCTGCGGCGGTAAGTATCAATTTTCTTAGCATGAAGACCTTCCCTTTATCGCTGTTCTGTTTCGGCTTTCGACGGCTTTGAGCGTAGTGCGGCCGGTCGCGCCCCAGAATTTGTAACGAATGACGTGGCGGGCGGTGTGTTATCCGGATACTACATGGTAAAATAATTAGACCAAGCGACCCGCGGCGGCCAAAACCGGGCAAGGGTCATTTTCCGGGTCATTTTGAGCATATCTCAACGTCTTGGATTCTCGCTCGCGATGGCAATATGAAGTCACCGCAATCGCGGTGCTGTTAGCGCCAACCTCTGCGGATCGTCTGGTACGCCGACGAGCGCGCAAGGTGCCTAGCGCTTTTGCGGCTTCGAGAGGAGATCGGGCCGGCGTTCGCGCGTAATGCGTTCGGCTTCGGAACGCCGCCATTCTTCGATTTTCTTATGATCGCCCGACAAGAGTATCTCGGGTATTGCGTGACCTTCCCATTGGCGTGGTTTCGTGTACTGCGGATATTCGAGGAGCGCATCTTGGAAGCTTTCGCTCGCAAGCGATGTCTCGGCGCCAAGCACACCCGGCAGAAGCCGAACGCAAGCATCAATCATGACCATGGCTGCGATCTCGCCGCCTGAGAGAACGTAATCGCCGATCGAGATTTCACGCATCTCTCTGCCGGCAATAATACGCTCATCGACACCCTCGAATCGGCCGGCAAGTATCATCATGCCTGGACCGGAGGCGAATTCTTGAGCGAGCGTTTGCGTAAATTTCTCTCCTCGCGGCGAGAGATATATGAGAGGCAGATCTCCGGCTGTCTTGCGGGCATGGTCGATGGCGGCCGCCAACACATCCGCGCGCATAACCATTCCCGCGCCACCGCCTGCCGGAGTGTCGTCGACGGCGCGGTGACGGCCTAAACCAAAGTCGCGTATCTGTACCGTAGAGAGAGACCAGATGCCCGCATTCAGCGCCTGCCCTACGAGCGACACGCCGAGCGGTCCAGGGAACATCTCAGGGAACAGCGTCAAGACAGTTGTTCGCCAGGGCGGTCGGCCATTGCTTGCAGGGATGTGTGGCATCGGGCTTGCGCAGAGATGCGTCTGCTAAACTCCTTCGACAACCGTCATATCGAGTGTGCCGGCACCTTCCCGTAGTTTCTTCGCATCAGCGTATTCTTGCGACTTCGCATATCCGAGGGCGGCTTCATAGCTTGGGAACTCAAGCACGGCATTGCGCTGGGTGCCCTTGCCTTCGACGATCTCGCACTTTCCCCCACGCACGATCGGACGGCCTTCGTACTTGTCGAGGGCGATTTTGGATTTTGCAACGTATTGGCCCCATTTTTCGGGGTCGGTCACAGTGGCGTGGGCAATCACGTATCCCTTGGGCATGGTCACTCTCGTTTGTCGGTCAGGTTCGGTGAAGCAGCCAAAGCGGCGGCCTCGGGACCGTTTTAGGCGACATCTAGAGGGGATTTTCAAGCCGAAACGGAAAGGCCCCGCCTCGGGGGCACGAGGCGGGGCGCGTGACCGGCGGGGAAAGCCGGTTCAGTGACGAGCGGCTGGGAGACGGGGGTGGGTCGGGCCGCTCGCCCATCCCGGTATCTAGTAGTTGAAGCCGTAGTAGCCCAAGAAGCCGAGAGCCGGG
Organism: uncultured Hyphomicrobium sp.; assembly: GCA_964607855.1. Taxonomy (GTDB): domain Bacteria; phylum Pseudomonadota; class Alphaproteobacteria; order Rhizobiales; family Hyphomicrobiaceae; genus CAZSNH01. Next base: position 4,856 of record CAZSNH010000186.1, read on the forward strand.
TTGGCGCTCACCGTGCACCGGGTGACCGGATCATAGTGGCGTGGCACCGGGCGCTTCAGGGTTCGGCTGCCGTAAGTGTCCCAGGAAGGATCATCGTCGGCGACGCGCACGCAGTTGACGTCCTTGTTGCGGGCAGAAAACCAGCGTGAATACTGGAAGCCGTAGCGGTTCGCGACCTTGTCACGCCAATTGTGGACAGCCTGCATGCGAGCCGCGGCCGGATTGATCGACGCGCCGACGGCGCTAACGCGGGGCAGCACATTCGGGCGGCCCCAGCCATAGCCGTAGCCATACCAGCGGTCAGCAAGTGCAGCCGAACCGGCGAGGGAGGCGGCGACAGCGAGGGTCGCGGCACCGGTAAGGATCTTGGTTGTGATGCTCATAACAAATCTCCATGTTCCGACCCGTGGGCTTTGCGCAAGAGCAGCTCGCCTGGGCATGTTGGAGACCTTAGTGGAAACCACCTGAGGCATTTCTGAATGAGAAATTCATTTGGTGTTCATCGCCCCAGACCGCGTAAAGATCCGGAAATTCAGTGGGACCGAACCGCGTCGCGGATGTGATTTTGGAACGATTGCGCCGCGGCCTTGGGATCGTCGGCCTGCGTAATGGGGCGTCCCACGACGATGTGATCGGCGCCAGCGGAAATGGCCCGGTCGGGCGTCATGACGCGCTCTTGATCATCCATGGCCGAGCCCGGAAAACGAATGCCGGGTGTAACGATGAGAAATCCAGATCCGACCACACCACGAATTTTGTGCGCTTCCTGACCTGACGCTATGACCCCGTCGAAGCCCGACTCGTGAGCTAAGCGTGCCCGATGGAGGACGAGCTCGGCAGGGGTCATCGTCGAGCCTTGTTCCTTCAAGTCGTCCGCCGTGAGATTGGTGAGGACGGTTACGGCCAGAAGCTTCATGTGGCTGTTGCCGCGCCCGGAGACGGCGGCACGGAGTGTCTTGAAGTCGTGTCCGTGAACAGTGAGAAAGTCGACGCCAAGTTCCTTCGCGTTCGATACGGCGCGCTCGATCGTGTTTCCGATGTCGAGGAGCTTCATGTCGAGGAAAACGCGCCGGCCGGCACCGGTGAGCTCGCGCGCCAGATCGAGGCCGCCGCTCATGGCGAGCTCGAGTCCGATCTTGTAGAAGACGACCGTGGGCCCCAGCCGGGCCACGAGCGCCCGCGCTTCCGCCACTCCCGGAAAATCGAGGGCGACGATCAGCCGGTC
>CAZSNH010000187.1:0-6052 GCA_964607855.1 uncultured Hyphomicrobium sp.
TACCGGTGTGCGACGTCGATCGTGATGCCCTGCTCGCGTTCGGCCTGCAAACCGTCGACCAAGAGGGCAAAGTCGATGTCGTCGCCAGCCGTTCCGTGCTTCAAGCTATCTTTTTCGAGAGACGTCAGCTGATCGTCGAAAATCTGCTGCGTATCGTAGAGCAGCCGGCCAATCAGCGTGCTCTTTCCGTCATCGACGCTGCCGCAGGTCAGGAACCGAAGGAGTCCGCGACGGGCTCCGGCGGCATGCGTCGCTGTGGCGGGTTCCAGCAATCGCTGATCGAAATCCCCACCCACTTCGTTCAGTATTCGATGAAGCCCGCTAGCCATAATATTCTGTTTTCGAAGCGTTCGCGTTCCCTCGCGTCAGAATCTGGCCATCGCGAATGGCGAGTAGGCTTGGTCCATCTTGGATGGCTACCGCAGTGCGGGTGCCTTCCTGAGGCGCACACACGGGGTTGCTCACGGGGCTCAGACGCCAAAAAGTCAATCGCTATCTCAATACCGACCGTAAAAGCGCGAGCCAATGCTGGTCAAGCACTTTGTTCATTTCATGAACACACATGAAATCTCTGTTTTTTTTAGGTATCTCGATCGCGGAATTGGCATCACAGCGCAGCCGGAATGACCTGGTTGACTGGAATACAGACCCTGAACTCCCGCCCGAGCAGGCCAAGCAAGGCCACCACCCGTTCGCTGTCTTTTGCGGCTTCGAAAATAACATCGACGCCCTTGAATGCATCTGAGGCGAGTTGAATGCGCTGCCCCTTCTGGAGCTCGATCTGACGGCCGAGAACGACGTAGCCCTCGCTGTTCTCTCGTGAGCGGATATCATCAATGAGCCGCTGCGAGACGGGCGTTGGATCGACGCCCTGCGAGACGAGCCCCGCGACACCCCGCGTCGAGCGAATGACGCGCCAGGCGGCGTCCGCGAGACTGAACCGGGCGAATAGATAGCGCGGAAAAAGGCTCGCCGGCACCTCTTGCACTTTGCGGGCATGCGTTAATCGCTTCCGGTAGCGCGGCCAATACGTTTCAAATCCCTGCCTCATGAGATTCTCTTCGGCTACTTGCTCCTCTCGCGGGCGGGTATAGATGACGTACCATTTTTCCATGACGTCAACTCCAGACATTAGTCCTGCGACCGGCCGTCTCCGGCGGGCTCCGATTGCGTGCGGGTCACCTTTTTTGGCGGCCGTCGCATTTGCGCGAACTCGACAAGCTTCGGGGCCAGAATCCGTTCGGCTCCGATCTCCTCAGCGAGAACCGCACGCAACCCACCCCCGTCATCGGTGCGGGTCAGGATCACGGCATCGACAGTCCCCAATTCCCGCAGCCGCCTCACGACTGGCAAACCACAGAAGCGCGACTTTTCCGTTGCCCCGTCGATCACTCCCACCAGAACGACCTCATGGTCATGAGCGGTAACTGTGGCAATTTCAGCTATGTCGGAAGCCCCCGCGAGCGCGATTTTGCGCCAGCCGCGTTCGGTACACTCGGACATGATCTCGTTGATCTGGGCACGTGCCCGGCGGAAAAATTGGAGTGACGAGGCAAGATACTCGCCTGTCAGCCGTGCCTTCTCGGCAAAGCCCTGGGGCGTGAGATAGTAGGCATAGCGCCGCCGCGGCACTTGCTGGATCTTGACGAAGCCCTTGCGGACGCAGCGCTTCAGATAGGCGTTGGCCAGTCCGAGAGCAACGCCCAGTTCGTTCGAGAGTGTCCGTTGGGAGATGGCAGAATCGGCTTCGATTGCCGCGAGAACTCCGAGCGTGATCTCAGTGTCTCCGGACTTCCGCGCTTGACCGTTTGCTCTGCCGGTCGGCTTCGGCATACCCTATCGATCCCAGCTCATTGCCAGACAGCTCCCCAGGGTGTTCATAGCATGAACACCGGCAAAGGCCAGCCCCAATGTTGTTCGAGGGGGCACCGTTCACACTTTTTCCGAACTCTTGCGGCTTCTCGAGGAACGGAGGGCGGATGCGGTCGAGCAAAGTTCGCCAACACGGACAAGAAGCGCTCTGATGATTGAGCCCTAGACGTGCGATCGGGACAAATCACGACAACATGAGCTCCCCCGGCTGAAAGGAGAAGTGCGCATTCAAAGGTGTGCAAACTTCGGCACTTCCACGTGCTGCTCGAGCACATCGAGTGCGGGAATGGACACCAAATTGACCGCTATTCCGGGAGCGCTTGAATGAGGTTGGGCTAGGAGCGCGATCATGCAAATCGTGCCGCCAAACCGGGCTGATTTCGCTCATTTCGTAGTGATGGTGCGGTTGAGAGGACTCGAACCTCCACGCCGTGCGGCGCTACCACCTCAAGGTAGTGCGTCTACCAATTCCGCCACAACCGCTTGGGATCTATAAGGAGGCGCCGTGCCGTCCCTATAGCGAACGATGGTCGAGAGAACAAGCCACCGGTCCGGAGAGCGCGGTGCTATCAGAGGCGAACCCCGGCTGCAAGTGATAGAATGCCAAAAAAATTGCGGCAATTGATGTCCAACACCAATGGGACCCAAGATTTCATGCCCAAAATTGATCAGCGTCCTGTCCACTGGGCCATCAGCCCCAATCCAGTTGATTACCAAACATCGGTTTTTCTGATGGAGGAGCAGGTTCGAAAAGTGGCCACTGGCGCCTTGCCCGAACTTGTATGGCTGCTCGAGCATCCCCCCATCTACACGGCGGGAACGAGCGCTGTTGCGAGCGATCTTCTCGCCCCTACCCGCTTCCCTGTCTACAAGACTGGTCGAGGCGGAGAGCTCACTTATCATGGACCCGGTCAGCGTGTGGTCTACGTGATACTCGACGTGCGCCGGCGATTCGGCCCGGATGTGAGAGGCTTCGTCGAAGCACTGGAGCGGTGGGGGATCGACACCCTCGCTACGTTTGGGGTTGCAGGTAAAATCCGGAAAGGCCGAGTTGGCATTTGGGTCGAACGCCCCGATCTCACACCGGGCGGAGAAGCAAAGATCGCAGCGCTCGGCATCCGCATCCGGAGCGGGATCAGCTTTCATGGACTTTCGATCAACGTCGATCCCGAGCTAGAGCACTTCTCGGGCATCGTGCCGTGCGGAATTCGCGAGTTTGGCGTCACAAGCCTCAGGGCGCTTGGGCTCCAGGTCACAATGAAAGATGTGGATAACGCCCTGAGATCGACGTTCGAAGCCCTCTTCTCACCAACCGTTGGCTCCGAAGCACCCTGCCGAACGACCGATGCGGTCACTCCCGATGCAATCCCGGCAGCGTCAGAAACAAGCCATCCATAGGCATAAAACACAAAAGAAGACGCCCGGCCGCGTTCTACGGGGCCGGGCGCCGAAATCACTGCCTTGTACCGCTACTGCTTGGCGCCGGATCGAGAAGGCCGGCCATCTAGGCCAACGTCGGGCTTAGAGGCCTCTTCCGGCAGCTCTTCCAAGAGCTCTCCGCCCTCGATCCACGTGACCTCCGGGCCTTCCAGCTCATAGGGATCATCTTGTTCGTCATTCAGGCGGATAAGGCAGCCATTCTGACAGATCCCCTCGAGAATCCCGCCGGATTTGACGACGTGATCCTGCTTTGCATCCCCTTCGATAACCGAAACCTTGTGGTCTCTGTCATCACGATTTGTAAGTGAAACCGCGCCCGCACTCGTGGCGAAGGAGACTGCTGAAATCGCGCAAGCCGAGATTACCCTCACGGACATCGCGGCCAGCTCCTGAAGTCTCAAGGCAGAAAACTCTTTACTTCTTCTTCTTCGCAGACTTCTTAGCAGCCTTCTTTGCGGCAGGCTTCTTTGCAGCTTTCGCCATTTGTCTAGTCCTTCCATTGAGCGCCCGGCGTGGATGCCGGGCCGAAGCTGTCCGACTCACGTCGGGACAAACTCACTCTGGTCAGAATCAAGCCCCTCTTCAAACGGATTTTTCCGGTGACGCCTATCGAAGATTTCGATAGATACGTTTTTGCACCAATTTGATCGTTGAGTAGCACCCATGGACGTCAATCTCGCGCGTACCTTCCTCATGGTCATCGAAACAGGCAGCTTCATCGACGCTGCACGTAAGCTCAACATCACTCAATCGACGGTTTCCGCGCGAATCAAAGGCCTCGAGGACCTACTAGGACGGCCGTTGTTCGAGCGTTCCAAGTCGGGTGCCGAACTCACGGCCGCCGGAGAACAATTCCACAAGCATGCGCTAGCCATCGTCCGTGTCTGGCAGCGTGCACAGCTCGAAGTCTCCCTCTCCGACCAGCACAGGGACCACTTGGCTGTCGGGGCTCCGCTGGGTCTCTGGCATGGATTCTTGCTCAGATGGGTGGGAAAACTGCGCGCGGAATCGCCAGATATTGCCGTTTCTGCGATCTCGGGGCTGCAGGTCATGCTTACTCAGCGGCTCATCGAAGGAACCTTGGATTTGGCGGTGATGTATCGGCCCATTCATCCCCCGGGACATGTGATCGAGCACCTCTTCGACGAGGAATTCGTGCTCGTGACGAGTGCGAAGCAGGTCCCCCGCAAGGGTGCGAGCGATTACGTCCTCGTCGACTGGGGGCCTGACTTCCAACAGGACCACGCCGCCGCCCATCCCGAATACTCAAATCCGGGTCTCAATCTGGATCTCGGATCGGTGGGTCTTGATTACATTCTCCATAACGAATGCGCGGGATATTTCCCCCTGCGGCTCGTCAAACCTCACCTCTCGCGCGGGCGCTTGAAGCAGCAGAAGCGGGCCCGGCGGTTCGTTTATCCTGTGTATATGGTCTATCCCGAGGCACGCGACGAGGCCGGTTATGAGCCCATTCTCGAGGAACTGAGGGGAGAAGCGCGCCGTTTTGCCTGAGACTAAACCGTCGGGCGGATAAGGAAGATGCCTCCCGATTCTATTTCGCCGCGCGCATCCGAGACGACAACCTGGGTGACGGCGGCGCTACGGGGGCCCTCCCAGCATCGAGCGATCTGACTTTCCACATGATCGCGACTTCCTACGAAGCATGCCTCGACAGTCCCGTCGAGCCTGTTGCGAACCCAGCCGCCGAGGCCGATGGCGCGTGCGCTCTGCTCGACCCAGGCCCTGTAGCCCACGCCCTGCACGCGTCCTTCGATGCGAACTATCACAGCCACCCGATTGACAGTCATGAAGAGGCCTCCCGGCTCCCCCGGTCAATCTAAGCGAAGAGGGCCGCCTAGGCGACGGCTTCCCTCTGATCTTTTTCTGGAGCGGGCGTTCGCCTAGACCAGACGTGGAACGCCGGCGGTTCGGGCCCGTATGTGTTAGGGCCGGCCATGCCGCGGGCGACGTGCAGCCACAATATGAGGACAAGAACAGGTGCAACCGTCCCGCCGACGCTGAGCCAGAACCCGATCTCTCCTTCGGCCATTGCCGCGTCTCCGAGAAGGATCATGAGGGCTGCCGATAGAACGACTGACCAGAGGACAATGGCCAGCGCCGCCTTTACGAGCGTCGAGGCGCCCAGACCCAGATCATGGAGCCGTTTGATGACGGCGGCCGTTGCCAGCCAGGTAAAGAGGAGTTTCAGTACAATTATGAGCGGCCCAGAACTATCGCCTCCGGCAAGGTAGAAGATCGCTAGAGCCACGATTTCGAGAGCCAAGAGCACGATCGCGACGGCCAGCAGCCCCACGCGGTTGATGCGACCGCGCGGATCGAAAAGATCGAGAAGTCCGGCCGAAAAACGGGTCATCGAAAGCCTTGCTAGCGAGACCCGAAGTATTAACAGAAAGGTCTTTCCGACCCGTTACCCCTGCTGAAAGCGACCGCGAATGATTAATTCGTCGCGGCTTGCGGGCCAAGCGGATTGGGGCCCCACCTGTTGGGACCCTCATCGCCTTCCATGACGCCGAGATCGACGATGAACCAGATGAATCCGACGACAGGTATCAGAGCCACCAGGGACCACCAGCCGGATTTTCCACGATCATGGCACCGTTTCACCATGAGTGCGAAGCTCATGTAGACCGAAAAAAGAAAGGCTATGCCGCACAGAACTATCGGAAGGGCCAATCCTTCCGCTTCTGGGTTGATCTGAGGGTTACCCTCTGCATCGAGA
>CAZSNH010000188.1:0-6033 GCA_964607855.1 uncultured Hyphomicrobium sp.
TGCCCCGCCGTGGGAATCCCCAAACCGACTCCGTGAGGTCAGAAAATGCTCTAGTAGCTCTGTTGCATCTTGGATTTGTGCTGATCGTAGCGCATGGCCTTGCGGGCCTTGCCCCACGCTTCGCCGTCGAGACTTGAGGCCGCTTCGCGGTTCTTCTGCTCTAGCTCGTCAAGGGTTTTGATGGCGGCGGAGGGAGCCGCGGCAGCACCCGTTCCCAGGCGGCTCTTTTCCTTGTTGAGATACGAAGCATTCTCCTCGAGCATGCGCTTGGCGCCGGCGACGTCGCCCTTGTCGCGAAGCTCGACGGCCTTCTCGCTGGTCTCGGTTGCGATCTGCTCGGTGACCTGGCTCATCACCGACTTGTTGAGGCTCGCCTCAACCTCTTTGAGGTCGTCTGAAATTCGTGCCTTTACCTTGCGGTCGACCTTGTTGCGCGATCCGCCGTCGAGATCAAAATAGTCGACCGATACATCGGCGATTTCGGCTTCTCCGGCCGCATTCCGGCCCGTGGCTTCAAGCTCAACAACGATGTAGCGCTCGTTCAACGACTGCAGCTGATTGAGCTTCATCGTGATCGTCTGGCCCTTGATCTCGGCTTCGCGGCCAAGAACGCGGCTCGGTCTGAATCCGGCGTGGCACTCGATGTGGATAATGACATCGCGGGCCGAGACCGAAAGCGCGTCTCCGAACTCCTTATCGAATATTTCGGCGAGTTGGCGCGGGCTCTCGACGAAGGCGTGGTTGCCGTCGCTGGCAGCCGCGAGCCGTTGCATCAGGTCTTCGTTGTATTCGAGACCTAGCCCGATGGTCGTGACCGAAATCCCCTTGCTGGCGAGTTCGCGGCCGAGCTCGGCAAGATCGGAAGGTTGCGAAGGGCCGACGTTTGCGAGGCCGTCCGACAGCAAGATGACGCGGTTGATTTTGTTGTCGGAGATGAACTCACGCACCTGCTGGCCGCCTTCCTTCACGCCGGCATAGAGCGCGGTCGTACCGTCAGCGTAAAGCCGGTCGATGGCGCGCTCGAGACTATCCCGGGCATCGCCGAGGCGGTGCGCGGGCTGGAGCACGTCCACCCTGTGATTGTAGGCAACGAGGGCGACCACGTCGTCGGCCGAGAGACGATCGAGCGCGACGCGAGCCGCCTCCTTGGCGGCAGCGATGCGATCGCCGGCCATGGATCCGGAGCGGTCGATGACGATCGCGGCATTGACGGGGGCGCGTTTCTCGCGCGTGCCATGGACGAGCGTTTTCAAGGACAGGCGAAGGTAGATTCGTTCAGACGATTTCGAGTGCAGAACCGACTGCCCGAGGTCGGCTTCAAGAGAAACCTGTGCGGCATGTGCGGGTGCGGACGCGGCTGACAAGCCGAGGTACGCGCCGATGCCGATGAGGGCGGAAGCGAGGCGCTTGGCATTCATGGGATCAAAAATCTCCTCTCAAAAACGAAGCGGTAATCTAGAGGAGAGCGTTGGCGGAAAAGCGCGGAGCCGGCGGCGGAAGTACGCACGACTGATGGCTGAAAAAAGAAAGCCCTGCGTGCGGCAAGAGCGCCACGCAGGGCCAATTCGCGAACAGATTGCGCGTTCTTAATCTTCTTTCAAGCGTTGGGCGCATGGGCGCCGTGACTGTCGTCCCATGCGAAGACAAGCTGCCCGGCCTGTTGCCAGCTGTCGGGCGAATCCCGGCGCAACTTGTGAATGGCGTCGGCGTGTCCGCGCAGCTTATCGAGAAACGCCTGCTGCCGATCGTCGAGGCCGTCATCGGTTCCTGCTGCGCGCTCGAGCTCGGAGACGAGCTGCCACAGAATGCGCTCATAGGGTCCGCGCGGGGCCAGCATGAGGGCCGGCATCAGCCGCTCAATCTCGGCATAGGCCTCGTTCAAGGCATCGATGCGGAGTTCATCGTCGTTTTGGCGGCTCCACATTCCATTATATGCGGCACGCAGCGCCTCTCGCATGTCCTTTTCCTTCCAGCGTACGCGCTGGCCCAGAATGGAACTGGCTTCCTTAACGTCCTCCAAGCATTTGCCGGCTGAGATCGCGTCTCCGACAAATTCGGGTCGGGCAACGAGCGCATAGGTCTGCTCATCGAGTCCCATGGCCTTGAGCAGCGCGGCACGGAGATCCTGCTTGAGGTTGAGATAGGCCGTGTTTTCGGGGAGCGCCTGCGTGACCTTGGCCGTATGATCGGGAAGCGCCGTTTTTGGAGGCGTTATCGAGCCGCCGAACCTCGGCTCAAGGGGGGCCGACGGCGACGCCAACCGCGCATTTTCGTGACCGGCAAAGAGCGTCCTGCCGCGAATTCTTGCCAGCGTCTTGAACAAATCCTTATGCACGTAATAGTGCTTGGCGTCGCTGCCGGCGCGCTGCACGCGATCCATTGTTGCGCCCGCATTCAGCACCTTTTTCACAACCCGCAGGTCTTCGGCGCTGGCCGCTTCCACTTCGGCGAGCTTTACTTCCGCTGTAAATCCGCGATCCTCACTGATGGGGTGCATATAATGCAGGACCGTTTCGGCGCTGTGACCGACGTTCGGAAGCAGGGCCACCGAAACGATTTTTTCGAGCTCGGCCATATCGGCATGCTGAGTATCCTGCTCAAAGGCCTTCTTCGAAACGAGTGAGAGGAATTCGAAAAGCTCGGCGCGCACAAGATAGCGCCCGCGCGCCTCATCCATCTCGACGGCGTGGATGGTCGCCCCTGCATTGAGAACCGTCATAACGCGTTCGGCCGAATGCGGGTCGAGCAGGTGGGGACGCACTTCGGCCATGAAGCCGGAAACGTTCGTGATTGGGCGCATGGCCTGCAGCGTGAGGCGTGCGTTCTCGAATTTGTCGGGGAGCAGCGCATTCTCGATGATGTCCTCGAGCTGCTTTGCCGAGCGCGCCTTGAGGGAGGGCACGTCAGAAAGCGGCGAGCGCACCGCGTTCGCGGCAAAGAGACCGGACATGAAAATGAGGCTGTCGATCGCGATTGCGATGGCGAGCGCAAGATACGCGAGCCGGTTTCCGTCCTGGAACGCATTCCAGGTCACGACGAAGCGGTGAGCCTTGTCGTCGCGATTGAGTTCGATGAAGTTGATCTTTGCGCGAAGCGCGTCGGTTTCCTTCGACGGCAGGCCAGAGTCGGCGAGGCACTTGCGCGAAAATCCGAACAAGGCGTCTGCCGTCGTTTGTTGGGCAAGCTTGTCGCCGCCGGCGCACTCCTTGGCGAAGAGAGATGATCCGGAATTGAGCGCGAACAACACGGCCGCCGCGTCACTCGCCTGCTTCGGATCGCAATCAATGTCGCGCACCTTGGGCTTTGTGACCTCGGCAGAAGCCATGGCGCTGTAAATCTGCGAGCAATGCTTCTGAACAGCCGTGAGGTGTTCGAGGGTTGGTTCCTGGCGGAAATCGGCACGCGCCGCTTCAAAGGCTGGCAGCACGCGCGCGGGGTCGATGCGGTTCTGCTCTTTGTCGCCGGCAATCGCTTCCTCGGTGAGCTTGATGCGCTCGGCCGCCGTCGCCTCCTCGCCCTTGTATTTCGCAAGCTCCCCGTCGATCGCAGCCAGCTCGCGCTTGGCCTGGGATATCCGCGTCTCTGTTGCATCGAGGCGTTTCTTTGCGTCGTTCACGCGCTCTTCGCCGACCTTGTAGTAATCCTTGAGTTTGCCGAGTTCGGCCATGCGCTGGCGCCAGACCGGGCCTTTGCCGGCGTTTCCCGTGCCCTCGACGCCCTTGTCCTCAGCCATGGCCTCAACGCGTTTGGCGTCGATTTCCTTGGCCCGGTTGTCGAGTTCGCTTTTGGCCTTTGCATATTCCTCGGCAAGGGTCGGGCGATCGGCTTCGAGGCGGGCCAGTTCGTCGGTAAGTGCCGTCTTTTTTACTTCCAAGCCGGCTTGCCCGCTCTGAGCCGTGGTGATCCGCTCCTGTTGCACCTTGATGGCGCGGTTCTTGTTTTCGATCTGCTCAGTGAAAAACGCCTCGATTTCTTCCGTGCTCGTGCGGGCCTCTTTCGCAAGCTTATCCAGCATGGCGTCGTACGATTGCCAGCCTTCAGACTTGAAAAGCTCCTCGGCGGCGACGATGCGGCGGCTTTCAATGACTTGGCCGATGTCGGCGACAATTCCGGCGACCTGATTTTGGGCGCGCAACTCGGCGGCCCGTATGCGCTCGGATTGTGGGAAGATGGCGGTAAAGAGGCTATCGAACGAGAAGAAGACGGATGTCGTCATGCATGCGAGAAACATGACCCAAAGCATCGCGTTCTTCACGATGACCCTGGTTGACTGCAGATAGGGTTTGACGAGGTCGCTCGCCGAATAGAGTGCGACGAGAGAAGCGGCGAGGAGTCCAACGACGACGATCAGCAGTCCATCGGCGAATTTGGACCAATCGGTATTGCCGGTGGCAGCGTTTCTAAGATCGAGTTTGCCCGTCGACTGCAAGAGGAGGGCGAAGAGGGCGATGAAGAACAAGGCTCCGATGACCGCACCCGCACTCGCTTGTGCGCTACGCCCTAGACCACTGCCCGAGCGCGGCGTCGTTTGCTGATTCATTCCGGTTGCGAAGGTTTCGCCAATGAGCCAGGCGATGATGAGCATCACGCCCTGGATACCGAACGTGATCATGAGGGAGAGCACCGGTTCGCCGGTGAAATTCCTCATGCCGTCCCAGGTCGTGTAGCCGGAAGCCAGCGACAGCACAATGCCGGTGGCACCAAGAAGTGCGAGACGCCAGTTCGAGAACATCGCCTCCTGCACTCCGCGCCGAATGCGCCGTCCCGTATCCGTAAGACCGAGGAATGCAATTGAGAGCGCCGAGATGGCGATCAGTCCCCAAGCGGTCTGTGGGAGCGCTTGCTGGAGGTTGGTGAGGGTCTCAGTGATGGCGCCAGTCGAGGGGAGTGGGGGGATTTCGTTCACCGCCGCTGCCGCTGAATCGATGGTTGCTTTTACGTCCCAGCCCATAATGCTTCAGCCCTCCAGCCCGGACGGCTAGGGGAGCTATCTCCCGGCTTCGAGCCGCCCGTTCAAATCAATATGCTTCGCGCATGGAGTATGCCATGAATCCCATGCCAACATCGCAGAATGTGTTCACGGGCTCTGACCGATTGGCGGCAGAATTGGGGCGAAGCGCCATAGTTCGGATTAAATAGTTTTCATGCTGACCGGCGTGAACCTGGCGAGGTCCAATCTCGATCCTGGAGATCGCGTTCAGCAGGAACGCAAGGGCGCATCGCGCGAAGTTCGCTCACCAACGCAAACATCGCGATCCACTCGCAGCACGGCGTATCGTGGTTTGGTGCGAATTGGCCAGTGCTGCCCAGGGTCTAAAACATCGCTGGGTGGACACGATCCGGCGGAGCGTGTCCATCGAGGAACGCCTTGATATTGATTATAACCTTTTCGCCCATATCGATGCGCCCTTCGATGGTTGCGGAGCTCATGTGAGGAAGGGCCACGACTCGGTTCGATGCTAAGAGTTTCGGATTAATCGCCGGCTCGTGCTCGAAGACGTCTAGGCCTGCGCCTGCGATCGAGCCTGCCTCGATCATGCGTGCCAGCTCGTTCTCGTCGATCACCTCTCCGCGGGCCGTATTCACGATGTAGGCCGAGGGTTTCAAGAGCTTTAGGCGGCGTGCCGAGAGCAGATGATATGTTGCCGGAGTGTGCGGACAGTTGATCGAGACGATATCCATACGAGTTAGCATCTGGTCGAGGCTTTCCCAATAGGTAGCTTCGAGCTCCTGCTCCACCTCCTGCGCCACGCGCCGGCGGTTGTGATAGTGGATCTGCAATCCGAACGCTTTGGCGCGGTGGGCGACGGCCTGGCCGATGCGCCCCATTCCGATGATGCCAAGCCGCTTGCCGAAAATTCGGTGGCCGAGCATCCACGAAGGCGACCAGCCGGCCCAGTGGTTTTTGGGATCCTTGAGGTAGGCGGTTCCTTCCGCGATGCGGCGTGGCACGGCGAGGATTAGTGCCATGGTCATGTCGGCGGTGTCCTCGGTGAGGACACCGGGCGTATTGGTAACGGCGATGCCGCGGTT
>CAZSNH010000189.1:0-2133 GCA_964607855.1 uncultured Hyphomicrobium sp.
GTCGCCGCCAAGGCCAATCAGGATGTCGTTACCGGCGCCGCCAACGAGCATGTTGTTGGGCCCGTTGCCGGTGATCGTATCGGGCCCGGCCCCAGTCAGCTTGTCATTAAACCGCGAGCCGACCAGGCCCTCGACCTGGGCATATGTGTCGAGGAACCCGCCCGTGCCATTTTCATTGCTCGTTTGCAGGTCGGCCGTGATCGCAATACCGACGTCCTCGTACGATACGACGTCCATGAGCCCGGTATCAGGGGGCGGGAGAAGGCCAAAGTCGAGTCCGCCAGCACCGATGAGGCGGTCGCCGTCATTGGCTGCGGCACCGACGCCGCCTTCCAGGAGGTCGTTGCCATCGCCACCGTTCAAATGGTCGTCGCCGACGCCACCGCGCAGCCAGTCGTTGCCTTCCAGCGCCCACATTTCGTCAACGCTGTCGCCGCCATCGAGGTAGTCATTGCCCTCGCCGCCGAACAACACATCGGTGTCGCCGTCGCCGTAAATCATATCGTCGCCGGGGCCACCTATGAGTTCATCGATGCCATCACCGCCGTGGATTTCGTCGTCGCCTTCATCGCCGAAAACGGTGTCAAGCGCACCAGGACCGGCAAAGATGCGATCGTTACCTGCGCCACCCGAGATGAAATCGTCGTTTTCGTCGTCCGTTATGATATCGTTACCATCGCCTCCGAACAGGTGATCATTGCCCTGGCTGCCCTGGATCACATCGTCGCCCGCATCGCCGTAGACCGTATCATCGCCAAGCCCAGCGATAATCAAGTCGTTACCCTCATTTCCGGCGATGACGAGATGGCCGGCGCTAGCCGGCATTTCAGTGCCGTCAACATCAAAGATGGTGTGGCTTGCTGCGTTGAAATAGTCGTTGATGTCACTATCGGCATCCACATTCGTCAGTGTTGCGCCGTCAAGTTCGAATGTGGCGTTCGACCAGATGAAGATCTCACCGTTGAGATGGGTGAGCCCCGTGTTTTCCATCACGAGATTGCCGAACTGGTTCTCGATGATCTCATTGCCGAGGTCGGTGCCCATGGGCGTGCGGTATAGGTAGTAGAAACGGTCGCCGTCCTGGTGGCGTTGCGCGAAGTCGAGGATGACGTAGCTGAAGGTGGTGCCGAGTGGTCCGTCGAATAGCGGACGCTCGGCGAGGCCGCCGATCCAGAGGTCGATGTCCCAGAAGCCCTGATCTGAGCCGGTGAAGACCCACTGGCCGTCCACGGACACCGGCGAGCCTTCCATGAAGGTGACGGCCGCCGCATGGTTGGGATTGGCCGCATCGAGGTAGGCGTCGTAGAGCGCTTGCGCCGCCGCACGGATGTCTTCGAGTGTCCCGGTGCCGCTGCTGTATGCCGCACGTGCCTCGCCGATACCCCAGTCGAAAGCGCCGGTGTCTCGCGCGTATGCGGCGATGAGGTTGACCCCGGTCAGCGGATTCTTGAGATGATCGAACACATCCGCCCAATTCTGGTAAGGCGCGAGCGCGCTACCATTGGTATTGTTGGTGTTCTGGATGATCTGATCATAGACCTGCTTGCGGAACTCATTCCAGGTCGGCAGGCCGACGTCGCGGCCGCGCGTGATATTGATCGTGGCAAGATCAAGCGGCTGGCCGAGCAGACTCTGCTGCAGGGCAGGGGTGACAAATTCGTCCACCTCATTGCCGAGTGTCGTCACCAGTCCTTTCACCAAATCGGCAGGATTGCCGTTGGCATCCAGCATGGCTTGGTACTTGGTCGGGTTGAGGAACATGTCGAGCAACCGCAGCGGCCGCCCGGTAGCGGGATCGGTGACGTTGAACGTTTCCGTCAGCATCGAATGCCCAAGGCGGAACACGGCTTGGCTGAATTCGAGGCTGACGCCCATGTTGATGTCGGAGGAGTAGGACACAAACTCCGGCAAAGCGCCGTAGAGCGTGCCGACGTACTGGTCGATGGCGATGTGGTTGTATTCCGACTCCGTGATGAGTCGGGCGGCCTGATAGAGTTTCTCTCCGTCCCAAACGCCGGGCGACGTCTGCCATTGGGCAATGAACGCTGCGTCGCCCGTCGCGAGAATCGAGTTCTTGACGTTCTCGACCTGGGCATTGTGCTCCTCGTGGAAGACGTGGTGCACGGCGGTCAA
>CAZSNH010000189.1:2143-5989 GCA_964607855.1 uncultured Hyphomicrobium sp.
CGATGTTCTCATTGGCGCGCCCGTCGCCGGTGATGATGTGGTCGTCAAGCGCGACGGAGGGGTTGGAGTCGATCAGCATGTTCTGGCCGGTGCGCAGCACGTTGCCACTGGCATCCCGCACGAACGGATCGTTTGGATCTTGATTGTTTGGATCAAAACCGACGATTTGGTCTGTCGTGTACGTTTCGCCGGGGTTCGGCGTGAACATAAGTTTGCCCGCAGGATCGACGCGCAAGACGGGTGCGTTGTGCAGGTCCGTCGTATCGTTGAGAACAACTCCGATCCGCAGCGCGTTGGTCTTGATGTCCGCCCAGGTGGCGAGGCCCTTGGCGTTAACGTCGTCGGGCGTGTCCAGCACCGCCGTGTTGCCGGAGACGACTCGACCCGTGGGGCGTCCGTTCGCATCGTACTCGCGGATGAGCGCGTTGACGCTCTGGTGCGAGCCGTAGGTCTGGCTCTGGTCGATGAGCAGGCCAGTCTGATTGATGTACTGGGGCTTTGAATAGGTGTCGTCGGCGGTGCCGTCGATTCCGTCGGCTCCGGCCGAGTGATAAGCGTCGTCGGCGGTACCAAAGATGCCGTCGCCGCCCGCATCGCTGACGTTGGCGACATCCGCACGGCGAACCTTGATCGACGTGACGCCATTTGCGGGATCATAGAGGGGATCATTTGGCGACAGGTTGATCGTAACCGTGGCTGTAGGATCCGGATCCCGGTTCACGAAATCGAGGCCATGGTCGAAGAATTGACCGAATGCAACGAACCAACCGTTATAACGTCCACCGCCGAGCACGCCGGCATTGGCGATGAAGGCCGTGTCCTGGCCATTGAACTGCAGGCCGGAAAACTGGGCATTGGGATCGAGGTTGGTCGCGGCGGCGGCCGCCGCCGGATTGGCGTTGGTGAGCGGGCTAGTCAACGACACGTCGTCGACCAGGATCTGGCCGCTGCCGCCGGTATTTTCGATCTCGACGCGGAGCTGCTGACCCGCGAAGCCTGCACCTATCGCGCCGGTTTCCAGCGTCACCGTCGACCATTCGCCTTGTGCGGGGGCTGAGACTGTGGTCGAGCTCAGGAGGGTATCGGTCATTCCGTCGCTGGCGATGAGGCGAACCTCGGCGCCGCCGAAAGGTTGGTCCGTCCGGTCGCCGACCTTGAGGCTCAAAGAGTAATTCAGTCCGGCGACGAGCGTTTCACCGCCCACCTGAGAGAGTGTTGCTCCACTGTCTAGCCACGCGACGTTGCTGCCCTCGTGGCCTGTCGCCAGATTGATATACCAGACAGGCGCATAGGTGCCGCCTGTGCCAGTGAGCGTCCACCCGGTTGGACTGCCATAGGTATAGTTGCCAAGGGGGTCCTCGTTCACGGTTCCCCCAGGGCCGTCGTCTGCGAGAGACTGCTCTTCGAAGCTCGTGTTGGTGAGTGTCTGCTGCGCGCTCGTCGTGAACATTGTGGCGACAAGGCTAGAGATGATGCGCGGATCGGTATCCGAGACTGCCGATGCGGTGCCGGTTGTTCCGTCGAATGTGTTGTAGGCGACATCGGGCGCGCTGGTGACCGACTGACCTACGCTGATATTGAGGAACGGCTGGCTGGCCTGGCCCCAGGTTGTGTTGGGTCCCGGAACCCACACGCCAAACTGACCCGTGACGGAATTGTAGATCGTTGAATCCCAATATCCGCCGACGAGATTATTGTTGGACCCCGAAACCTCTCGCAGCCCCGACGGATCAAGCGCGTTCGCGAGCGCGGAATAGTTGAAATAATTGGAGGTGACGAACCCGCCGTTTCCATCCGGCACGAGATAATTGATCGTGACTTGACGATACAGGAAATCAAGGCTGGCGCGATTGAGGGTGATGGCCATGACGCAAACTCCACTGACAAGTTAGGCCTGTGCATTCGCCGGTTCTTGCCGGCGCTCTGGCACCTAGTGGCGCTTCGGTGTTCGACTTGCGATCGCTGGGTAGACCCAATGAGCGGGTGGATTGATCCACAGCACGTACTTCGACCATGCAGCCTGGGGCTCGGACGCCGTCTCGTTGGCTCCTTCGAGGCCGGAGCGTCCAACGCTTGCGCCGGTCGGTGCCGTCCCTGGTCGCTGCTGGCGACCCAAGCGGTGACGCGCGGAATGAGATTTCAGATCTGTTTCTTTGGTATTAGCCATTGGATCTACACTCCCTACTGGCCGCATAGCGCCGCCACCCCACGACGCAAGCTTCGTGAGTCCACAAGCATTTTCTTGAGATCGCAGGCCGCAAAACTGTGTCGGCTGGGCTTTGCCAGGCGACATGCCTAACGGAGAGTCCTCCCAATTCGAGGCAGAAGCTATGATAAAGTATTACACTTTCTCTTGGTCCGCATCGGACCAAAGTCCTACGCTTTTTGCCAGTAAGGCTCAGACTTAAGTTTGGATCGCCGGAGCAGGGTTCTTATGTGCGATTGGTCTTGTGGGCGGAAAGACGGATTCAAAGGGGGCGATCGATTAGCTGTGCTTTCGTGCCAAGATTGCTGCCTCAGTGCGGTTGCTCACTCCCAGTTTATGAAGCAGCGGGGTCATGTAATGCTTGACCGTATTCTCGGTGAGGCCGATGCGATCGGCGATGGCCTGGTTCGACAGCCCCTCCGCGAGCAGCTCGAAGATTTGACGTTCGCGCTGCGTCAGGGACGCTCTCAGAGTGAGACGGTCCGACACTGGCGCACCGGGTGCCACGACGTCTTCAGAAATCAGCCGGGCAGCAAGCTCCGGAGTCACATAGCGCTCGCCAGACAAGACGCGACGTGCCGATGCCACCAGATCGCCGCCGTCGACGCCCTTTGAAATGTAGCCATGGGCGCCTGCCCGGAGCGCAGCGCGCACCGTTGCCAGATCCTCGCGGACTGAAAGCATGATGATTGAAATTTCCGGTTGCGACTTGGCGATGGCTTCCGCCGCCTCTATGCCCCCGCCCGGCATCGTCACATCGAGTAAAACGAGATCCGGCCGCTTGTCACGGACGAGCTCAATGGCGTCCTGAGCGCTTGCTCCCACCCCGACCACATCGAAATCGGCCTCTTCTTTGAGCGTTGCAACGATGCCGCGCCGGACAACGGGATGATCGTCGACCACGACCACTCTAAATTTCTTTCCCATTTTTCGCCTCCTGTCGCCGTGACCGCTCGATTTCAAACCGCACGGTTACGGCCGTTCCCAGACCTTTGCGCGATTCGATCTCCATCGTTCCACCCAACGCTTCCACTCGCGCACGCATTCCAGTGAGCCCAAGTCCATCCCTATTCACCTTCTCGGTTTCGAACCCGGGTCCCTCGTCCGAAATGCGCAAAATCAGCTGTTTATCCATAGTTAGAGAGACTTTCTGATTCACGCCTTTGCCATGCTTATAGGCGTTGGACAGCGATTCCTGCACCACGCGGTAGATGCCGGCCTTGAGCGAATGGGGAACGTCAGTTGGCAGGCCGTTTGTCAGAACCTCAACTCTTGATCCCGACTGTTCCTGATGGAGCGTAACCGCCATGGCAACCACCTCGCCAAGCGTGGCCGTATCCAACTGGGGCAGAGACAGACCTCGCGAAATGTTCCGAATATCCTTCAGCGCATCCTCAAGTGCGCTGCGCATATTGCCGAGCTCCTCGACCGCATTCGGGGCACCGGAACTTTCGATAATTGGCGTAAACTTCCCAAGCCGCAGCAGCGAGTATGTCAGGAGCTGCGCGGGACCATCGTGCAGATCGGCGCCAATTCGCTGCCAAGTCAATTCATTGATATCCGCAATCCGCTCGCTCGAACGCTGCAGCCGGTTGCGCAATTGCTCATTCTGGACGAATATTTTTTCGAGACTTGCTAAG
>CAZSNH010000190.1:0-5957 GCA_964607855.1 uncultured Hyphomicrobium sp.
ATCTTGCCGAGTCCCTTGCGGACAATGCGGGCTAGCCGCTTGAATTCCCACACGAGCTTGCCGCCGCGGCTGAACAGATCCTCGATCGGACGATCTTCACTCTTGAAGCTGTCGATCACGAAATTGCGGATACGCTCGTCCTTGATTCCATAGGGCGCGCGCTGCCGGAAGCGGAAGAACTGCGAGAAGAACTTGTGACGGATGAGGCGGAAGAGGTTGAAGCTCCGCGGAATTGCCCAGCCGTTGGGCCAGAACGTCGGCACAAACAAGAAGATGCCTTGAACCGTTTCCGGCCGCTCCTCAGCCAAGCGAAGCGCCACCATGGAGCCTGCGGACATACCGCCTATGAAAACCGTGTCGCAGCGTGCTGTCAGCTCATCATGTGCAGCCGCTGCAGCCGCATACCAGTCATGGCAAGTCGAAAGGCCTGAGACATCCGTGCCGCCTCCCATCCCAGGCAGCAACGGGCAGTACACCGTATAGCCAAGGCGGGCGAGCGACTGCGCTACGAACCGCAATTCGATCGGATTTCCGCCGAGGCTGTGGATGAGTAGTACCCCGGTGCGGCCTCCAGGGATGACCAAACTTCCCCGGTAAGCCTTTATTTTGTCATTACTTTTCATGCAGATATTACTGCCCGCTCTCACTATGTCGAAGCCTCAATTAAGCTCATCGCCTACGAGATGCCAAGACCTCTTTAAGGCCCTGCCTCATTGCGCCGCACAAATGCACGTTCTGAATACCCCTCGTCAGACCTCGCACGAACGCTGACCGCAGGCGCGATCGTGGCCATGAGGACCGCAAGATTGCTTTGGCGATTCCGGGATTTGACCACACCCATTGTTACCAATCCCTTTATAGCTGATTTGCAGTACCAGTACTAAGAGAACCGTATTCTTCTGTTTGGCTTTCGCTGTCGCTCGCGCCGCCATTTCTCTAACGCTTGCGCCCAAAATATGGCACAACAACTCTACTTTGGCCCGTCCTCGGAGGTGATGCACCTATCTTATGTCGCAGCGCAACATGACGCATCCTTCTTTGCGAGCGGTCCACTCAACACGCGGTCTTGCAGCTGCGGCCTGATTTGTCGTCCGGTCGCGATATTCTGCCGTAATATTCGGATTTCATTGGCTGCACGTCCAGGCTCGGTACTGCCGCGACGGCTGAGGAGTGACAAGATTGTTCCCCCGCGTGAGTAAGCTCGTTTCGAGCCTGTCAATTGCCTCCCTCGTCGTCACGCATATGCCACCCGCCTGGGCCCTCAGCTCGCTTTCTCGCAGCGACTACGAGGCCTGCCAGGCTCAGGATGAGGAAGGATTCCGCAAGGCTGTCACGGACATCACAACGCGCGCGCTTTCGGAGGGTGCGCGTGAGGTTAATTACCAGAACCTTGTTGCCAGCGAGTGGCGCCGGCTCGCTTTGGACGACATTCTCGACCAGCGGGTCGACGCCGTGGTGGCAGAGGTCCAAAGCGAAACGAGCTGGGCGCGGCGCGTGCAATCGCTCGCCGATTCGGAGCAAGCGAAGGCGTTGGCCGTCGCGGTCGCAGAGCGAGTTTATCAATCGCCGGATGTCAAGGACGCCATCGAAGCTCTGGTGGCTGGTGTCGGAACTGAAGCCGGTAAGCACATCGAAATCGCCAGCCAGGATGCCGCCGAGCCAGTGGTGCAGTGCCTCAAGGCATTTCTAGGCCCAAGATATGGAACAACCGTCGCCGCAACGGTAGCGGGCAGCGCAGGAGAGGAGTTCGGACTTTCGGCTTCGGGTGAAGCCGATGTTTCGGCCAAGGCTGTGATACGTCAATCGAGCGAGGGCGTGACGGGCGCTGCGATCCTGGTCATACGCCGGCAACTCGCCAACATGGCCGCCCGCATCGGACAGCGAATCGTCGGCAGCATCCTCGCAAGGGTCGTCTCCGTGGTTGCAGGGGGTATCGGCCTGGTCTTGATCGCGAAGGATATCTGGGAGCTGCGCAACGGCGTCCTTCCCATCATCGCCGAGGAAATGAAATCCAAGGAGACGAAGGATAAAGTCAGGGAGGAAATCGCTCAATCCTTGGCAACCCAGATCGGCAGCAACGCCCTCGATATCGGCGCCAAATCCGCCGAAAGAATTGTCGGGGTCTGGCGCGAGTTCCGCAGCGCACATGCGAAAGTCCTCGGACTCGCGGAGAAGAACGAAGAGTTCCGCACCTTCCTCGATGCTGTGCCGCCGGCCACACTGCCAAGGCTCGACGAGGTAACCGGCCTCATTCTGGAAACCGAGAGCGAAGCCGCCATCATGAAACGCCTCGCCGACGGAACGCTCGATCAAGCCGTCCGCGACCTGCCCGAAGATGCGATCGACATTGCGCGCCAGACACGCTCACTGGAAACGGCGACCAGGTGGTGGTTGTTAGGGCCGGAACACCTCGGTGCCGTCGTCTCGAACGAGATCTATCGGCGTGCCAAGCCGGACGAATTCACGAAAGAATCTTTGGCGCGCCTCATCTCCATTGGCGACCCGCTGGCCATCAAACGTCTGTCCGGGGTGGGCCGCGATGGCCGCGACGTGCTGTTCGAGCGCCAGACCGACGAGTTGCGCGGCCTCGCGCGCGCCCTCGACGAAGAAGAGCTATCGGCCCTCGCCCATTACCTTTCCCGATTGAACGGACCTGCCCGTGACCGGCTCTTTGGCGCCGTCATCGCCAATCCCGCGGAGATGCAAGTGCTGTCGTCCCAAGACGTGCGCGATGCGATCATTGCCAGTAAGGACCAAGCGGCAGCCGTTGACATGATCTTGGGCCCGAAATCGGGCAGCGCAAAATACGGCGTGCTCGTCAACGACCTCGAGCGTGTGTGGCAGGGCCAGGTTCATCCGCGTCTCATCTGGGAAGCACATCCCCTGGCCGTCATCGCAATCGGTATTGGAGCCTTTATGCTGCTCCTCTTGATGCGGCGCATCCTACGACCCAGGCGTGTGGGAGCCGTCGCAAGTTCGTGACCAGTGGCCGGCTTTTTCGCTGCCGAGCGGTGCAGGGAAGCCACAATCTGATTCGGTCTCTCCGCTTTGCCCACACTCCGCTCGAGTGCCCCCCTGTCACTGAGGCCTTCGCCTGCTATAAGCCCCCAAAAGACGAGTGACTCGCAGAGCGAGCGCGGTTGCTCACTGCAATGGAGTGGAGGAAGAAAAATGGTCCTGAAATCACCCGGCATCATCACGTTCATGCTTTCCGTCATTCTGACCGTGCTTGCGCTGGTGACCTATTTCTTCGGCGCGAGCATTCCACTCGTGACGGGTCAGGAGTTCATGGTGCTGCTCCTTGCTGAACTCGTATTGATCGCGGGCTGCATTATGCGCGGGCTCTGAGTACAATCATTCCAATCTCGAGACGGCCCGACACGGGCATCAACCAATTGACAAGAGTTTATTTTCGATCTGTGCCGAGATGTCGCGCGACAGCACTTTGCCTTGGCAATCGTGCGACGGGCGTGTCAACTCTTAGACATGATGGAGAAGTTTCAGCAGATTTACACTGACCGGGCTTGGCGCTCCGTGCGCGAGATTGTGTTGGCCGCTGTGCTGACGCTTGCGGCTGCCGTTTTCTTGGTCACGGCGTTAAGCCATCGCGCAAATGAGACCGCAGCAGTCAAAGAAACGGACGCCACCGAGCAGCCGGCCACGAATTAACCCCTTCGCGGTGCCGCACGTACCTCAGCGCTTGACATTTTCTAAAGCCTCAGCTGGCACAAGCCCGCGAACCGAATTACCGAGAAAAACCCGGTCCGCAGTGCGTAAATCTTGAAGATTGAGCACAGCCTCGAGTGCCTTGCCGCTTGCCAGCAGCTCGGAGCGCAACACACCCGGCAGCAGCCCCGAACCGAGAGGCGGGGTCAAGAGTTGTCCGTTTTTTTCGATGAAGATGTTGGTCCGGCTTCCCTCGGTGAGTTCGCCGCGCTCGTTAAGATAGATCACTTCATCGGCTCCGAAAGTCTCCGAGTAATGGCGCCACTCGCTGTCGTAGAGCTCTCGCCGCGTTGTCTTATGGAAAAGGAAGGGGTTGGTGCTTTCGAGCCGGATCGCCGAGATCACATACTTCATAATTGCATTGGGATCGGCCGGCTCGAGCGCCGTCGAGCTCAAAGAGAGGTGCCCATCTTCCGATAGCAGCAGGCGCACCCTCAATCGCCCGCCACCTTTGGCCTTCGCCTCCGCCGCAAGCGCTTGCCGGACGGCCGCCTCGTCATAGGTAAACCCGAAGTATTGGGCAGAGGCCTTGAGCCGCTCGAGATGGCGCTCCAGCAACCAGTATCCTTTGTTCTCCTCGTGCAGAAGTGTTTCGATGAGTTCGAACCTCTTCGGTGGATCGGTCAGGAATTTCATCTTGAGCAGGCATTCCTCATATTCCTTGGCGCCCACCGAGTCGTAAACGACGCCCGAGCCGATGCCCATTTCTCCGCGGCCATCGCGAAAGATGACCGGCGTGCGGATGGCCACGTTGAAGAGGGCCTCGCCCTTTGGGCTAATGTGCCCGATGGCACCGCAGTAAACGCCACGCGGCTCGGTCTCGTATTCCGCGATGAGCTCCATGGCCCGGATCTTGGGCGCACCGATCACCGATCCAGGAGGAAAGATGGCGCGCAACAATTCGAGTATGCCGACGTCTTCCCTAAGGGTTGCATGAACGCCAGATGTCATCTGATGGAGGGTACGAAACGTCTCGACCGTGAAGAGATCGCTGACGTGCACACTGCCAATTTCCGAGATGCGCCCGATGTCGTTGCGCATGAGGTCGACGATCATCAGGTTTTCGGCACGCTGTTTGATATCGGTTGCGAGCACCCGCTTGGCCTCGGCGTCCGCCTCCGGCGTAACGGCACGCGGGGCGGTTCCCTTCATTGGCCGCGTTTCGATTTGGCGCCCATGCTTTTCAATGAAGAGTTCGGGCGAAGCGGAGAGAACGGTCACTTCGCCGGTATCGACAATGGCGCCGTAAGCCACCCGCTGGCGCTGGCGCAAATCGCGATAGAACGTCAGGGGTGAGCCCGAGAGCCTGAATCGCGCCTTGAAAGTAAGATTGAGCTGATAAATGTCGCCGGCCCGGATCTTTTCCTGGACCTGAGCGAAGCGCCGGACATAACTCTCTGAATCCCACGCATGAACCACGTCAGTGAACTGGTATGTGCCGCTGCGGGTATGCGTGGTCAGCCATCGTTCGACGTCACCAGACGACATCGAAATGGGGCCGTCGTAGAGGCCGAACCATAAGAGCGGGACGGTGCGGCCCTCTGTGAGCAGATGCCGGATCTTAGGTTCCAACACGTATCCGAGCTCATAGGCAAAAAACCCCGCGGCGTGCAGACCGGAAGCGACAGCGGCCTCGAGCCGTTTCAATGCCGCTTCGACCTCATTGGGCTCATTGGCACAGACGATCTCTCGTGGCTTGGCGAAGAGAAGCGAGGGCATTCCGCGGCCGGAGTTATTGTCGAGAAGCACGAATGTCTCCTCGAGTCGGACCGAAGGAACAGCGGATGTCATTCCCCGTCTGAGGTCTTTCTCGTTTGAATGAGATGCCATGTTCGAATAGCCCGCGTGCGACCGGCCGCCGATCGCCCTTTGTCTAGCCGATCCCCCAGCGCTTCGCTTGAATAGAGCGAGGCGTAGGCGACTTGTCGCATACCCCTCGCCGGCGCTCTACTCTCTATGAAGCCAGTAAAATTTTTCGGGTGGCCACGTCTTCACAAGAAGCAAAAACGTGCTATAGACCGCGCTCTCCCCGCCTTTAGCGGGAAGACGTATCGGGCGGACTGTTCCCATGGGGAACTTTGCATCCGCTGATCTGGGAGAGCAGGGCGGATCCCATTCCGCTCCTTACCTTGATACCCGGAATGATTGGTGACGCGGGGTGGAGCAGCCCGGTAGCTCGTCAGGCTCATAACCTGAAGGTCGTTGGTTCAAATCCAGCCCCCGCAACCAAC
>CAZSNH010000191.1:0-999 GCA_964607855.1 uncultured Hyphomicrobium sp.
AGATACAGCGCGCGCACGCCGAGCGGGTTCATGGGATGGCCGCCCGGCACCCAGCTCGGGAGGCGCGGATTTTCTCGGATCATTTCAGGCGTCGGGGTCCAATCGGGATTTTCGCGCTTCATCGAAACCGTTGTCACGCCCGACCAGCGGCTCTGCTCGCGTGGCACGGCAATGGGATAGCTGATGGCTTGCCCGGGTTTGGTGATGAGGTAGAGTCGGCGATCACCGAACGACACGATGATTTGGTTGGAATTGTATTTCTTGTCGAACGAAACGACTGAGCGCTTGCCGCCCCACTCCGGCTCCCCGCCCCAGTCCCAATTGAAGAGGCCTTGCGCTGAAGCCGAAACGGTTGATGAGAAAACAAAAAATGCCGTCGCGACGGCGGCAGCGATCCCGGCGCGCGTGCGCCGGGCATTGGGCTCGTGATCGAACATCGACTAACTCCGCATCCTGTCGGCTGTTCCTGTTGGCAGAGACAGGGACAGGCCGTACTGACCTGTCCGCATCTTGCCCCAGCTTTGTGAACGGGTCGTATACAGGAGTGTCATTTTGAGCGGGAGAGCATGGAGGTCACAGTAATGAGATGAAATGAGCCTTTTGGGTCGCAGTTTTCGGTTGGCGATGTTGCAATGCCACAATTTTTTGGAAACTGCGCATATTTCCGGCGTTTTGCTTTTTTTCGTGATTAGTTTCAAGGGAGGTGGATAAATTGTTGACAAAACATTCGTGCGCGGATTTGGAGCGGCGATTACAACGAGTTGCAAGTGCGTGACGATGTTGATGCTTTATGACATCATGAAGCTGGAAACGGCGGAGCGCTGAATTTTTATCTCTTTTTATTCGTCATATGTTCATTTTTCATTCTTGACGATATGGGCGCTCTGAATTAGAACAAAAAAAAAACATGCGGTTGTCGCGTTGAAAGCCCATTCCTGTTTTTCTGTTGCGAGAGCGTTCCCTTGAACCGAGCGGCCCCACCGCCCCCGGGGGGCGCCC
>CAZSNH010000191.1:1009-5928 GCA_964607855.1 uncultured Hyphomicrobium sp.
CCCACCCCCCCTTGATCCCCCCGCCGATCTCGAGTGGATCTCGCCCCCTGAGGCCGGACCTTCGCGTTCATATCAGTCTTTGGAGGTCCGGCCCTTTTTATCCCCTGCCCCCACAGGAAGGACCCCACGGTCGGTCCTGCTTGAGGGGCTGCGCGAGTGTATTCGCACCCTCGAGCGCCACGCCCCTTTCAAGAAAGAGGAAAGCCGCAGCGCGAATGCTGGCTGTGAGCTCTGGTGTCTTGGCACCCCCGCGATCGATCTCCGCTTGGGAGCCCGGGGGCTCGATCCTGAAGCCGTGCATGAGGTGAAGCCTGCAACGGGATCTGCCGGCGCATGCGCCGCCGCACTCGCCTTCACACTGCGCTTGGCGGCCCGCCGCCTCAAACACATCCAAGCCTCAAGCCGCCGGATGGCGCGCATTCTCTGGTGCTGGCCGGAGCGGTGGCGCTACGAAATGGGTCACCTTTATGGAGCAGGCCTTGAACGTTTGGGACTCGATCCGCGCGCGCTCCTCATCGTCGAGACGGCACGCAAGGCGGACGCCTTATGGGCGCTCGAAGAGGGTCTCAAATCCGCAAGCCTCGCGCTTGCCGTCGGCGTGCTCGATGATGTCGCCTTAACCCCTGCGCGGCGCTTGGCGCTTGCCGCCGCGGAAGGCGCTACGCCGTGCCTTCTTCTGACATCCGCGCGCGCGGCGGCAACCGGCGCCACTGCAACGCGCTGGCGGATCGGACCGGCCCCAGGCGCGCCACATCCTTTCGATGGCAAAGCGCCGGGAAATGCGCGCTCGCACGTGGCGCTCGAAAGGAGCCGCGGCACGAAGCCGGGGCCTGAAACATCTCACATGCTGGAATGGTCCGATGAAACGCATTGTTTCCGTATGGCTGCCGATGTGGCCCATCGAGCGCCTCTGCCGGCACTCACCCGGTGCCGTACCGGATGATCGCCCCTTCGCTCTCGTCGAAAGCGGCAGCCACGGCATTCGCATCACCGCCCTCAACGCCTGCGCGGCCATGAACGGCGTGCGGCGGGGAACAAGCTTGGCGGACGCGCGCGCAGCCCTGCCGTCTCTCCTCTCCCGCCCCGCTGAGCCCGTCCGCGACCGCGCCGCACTGTTGAAGCTCGCCCGCTGGGCCGGCCGCTATGGTCCCTTGCGCAATACCTGGGGCGCAGATGGCTTCTGGATCGACATCACGGGCGTTGCGCACCTCTTCGGCGGAGAAGCCGCTCTCCTCGACGATCTCATCCGCCGCCTCGCCCGTTTCGGGATCACGGCACATGCAGGCATTGCCGGAACGATCGGCGCCGCCCACGCACTTGCCCGCTTCACATCTTCGCAAGACACGCATCGCATCGCGCGCCCCGGCGAAGAAAAGCGCGCACTCGCCGCCCTTCCCGTCGAGGCCCTACGCCTCGACGCAGAGACAAGCCTCCTCTTGAAACGCCTTGGACTGCGCCGCATCGGCCAACTCTATGGCCTGCCACGCGCTGCCCTCGAACGGCGTTTCAGTTCGGAGTTCTCCGCGCGGTCGCGGGCTCCCGATCGTGCGCGCTTTGCAGGTGCCGTGCTCATGCGCCTCGATCAGGCTCTCAACATGCGGGACGAACCGCTCAGAAGTCTTGGCGAACCGCCTGCTCTTTGCGTGCGCCGCTCATGGAGCGAGCCCCTGATCTCGTCGGAAGCCCTGGAGCACGAGACGGAGGGGCTTGCCGCCAGGCTTTCGGAGGCGCTTAAGATCGCAGGTCTCGGCTGCCGGCGCATCCGTCTTACGCTCTACCGTGCCGACGGAACGCTTGCAGAGGTGAACGCAGGCTTGAGCCGCGCCAGCCGCGATGCCGGTCATCTGGCACGTCTCCTCAAGGAGAAGCTCTCTGCGTTCGATGCCGGCTTCGGTATCGATGTGGCAGTCCTCGATGCGCTTTCTGCCGAACCTCTTGGCGCCGCGCAGATTGCCCTTACGCGAACGGCCAGCTTATCGGCGGAGCACGAGATCGCCACCCTCGTCGATCGCATATCGAACCGCCTCGGAACCGCACGTATCACCTGTCTCGTGCCTCACGAAAGCCACCTCCCCGAGCAGTCTGAAACGCATGTGCCCATCGCTCTTTCGAAGCCCGGCGAAGGCGCACAAAGGCGCAAATATTCTGTTCCACGCCCGCCCTTTCTTCTTACCCCTCCGGAGCCCATCACCGTCATGGCGGAGATCCCCGAAGGTCCGCCCATGAGCTTCACTTGGCGGCGCGTACGCCATCGCATCGTCAAGGCGGAAGGCCCCGAACGCATTGCCCCGGAATGGTGGAAGAGTATCGGCGTTCGCGGCCGGCTCGGCGTAAGCGAGTCGCGAACGCCATCAAAAACGCGAGACTACTACCGCCTTGAGGACGACGAAGGAGCAGGCTTCTGGGTCTTCCGCGACGGCCTCTATCAGAGCACCGATGAAATCGGCCCGCCGGGCTGGTTCCTGCACGGTCTTTTCGGATGAAAAGCCGATGTCTTACGCCGAGCTTCAGGTGACGAGCAATTTTTCCTTTCTGCGTGGAGCCTCCCACGCCGAGGAACTCGTCGCACAAGCCAAGGCGCTCGGCCTTGCAGCCCTTGCGATGGCCGACCGCAATACGCTTTCGGGCATCGTGCGCGGGCATGTGGCGGCCAAGGAAGTGGGTTTGAAATTCATCCCCGGCGCCCGACTCGACCTTCAAGATGCCCCGAGCCTCCTCTGCTTCCCGAAAGACCGCGCCGCTTATGGCCGGCTGTCGCGCCTCCTCTCGCTCGGACAGGGCCGGGCGGAAAAGGGATGCTGCACCCTCTTCCTCGCCGACGTGACTGCGCATGCCGCCGGCAGCATCTTCATTGCGCTTACTGACGACGAACGCTTCATCATCGATCAGGAGCTCGGCCGTATTAAACGCGCGCTCGGCTCCGTCTCTCTCTATCTCGCTGCGACTTATCGCTACCGGGGCGATGACAGGGCCCGTATCGGAGAGCTAAGTGCGATTGGAAGGCGCTTTTCTGTCCCGCTCGTCGCCACCAACGATGTTCTCTACCACGCCGCACATCGCAGGCCGCTGCAGGACGTGCTCACCTGCATCCGCGAGCATACAACAATTGCAGAAGCTGGTTTCCGTCTAGAGGCGAACGCCGAACGGCACCTGAAAGCACCCATCGAGATGGCGCGCCTCTTCAAGGGCTACGAGGATGCGATTTCCCGCACGCTCGAGATCGCAGAAGCCTGCCGCTTCTCCCTCGACGAGCTCGTCTACGAATATCCCGACGAGCCCGTGCCGCCCGGAAAGACACCCCAAAGCCATCTCGAGGATCTCGCCTGGGAAGGTGCCGTCTGGCGCTTTCCAGAAGGCATACCCGAGAAGGTTCGCGCAACAATCGCACGCGAGCTGGAACTCGTCGCCGATCTCGGCTACGCACCCTATTTTCTTACCGTCCACGACATCGTCACATTTGCCCGCGCGCAGGGAATCCTCTGCCAGGGCCGTGGCTCGGCGGCAAATTCGGTCGTCTGCTATTGCCTTGGTATTACGGCCGTAAACCCGACCGAGGTCGATCTCCTTTTCGAGCGCTTCGTCTCCCACGCCCGCAAGGAGCCGCCCGACATCGACGTCGACTTCGAGCATGACCGGCGGGAAGAGGTCATCCAATACATCTACGCCCGCTACGGCCGCGACCGGGCGGGCCTTGCCGCTACCGTCATCACCTACCGGGCCCGCTCGGCGGTGCGCGACGTCGGCAAGGCGATGGGCCTTTCGGAGGATACCGTCTCGGCGCTCGCCGGCATGGTGTGGGGCACACGCTCGGGCGGCGCACTCGGCGAAAAGCGCGTGCGGGAAGCAGGCCTCGATCCAGACGATCCGCTGCTGGCCACTGTGCTCGAACTCGCCGAGGAGCTCATCGGATTTCCGCGCCATCTCTCCCAGCATGTCGGCGGGTTCATCCTGACGCGCGGCCCCTTGATCGAAGTCGTGCCTGTCGGCAATGCAGCGATGGCGGATCGCACCTTCATCGAATGGGACAAGGACGATATCGCGGCGTTGGGACTCTTGAAAGTCGACGTGCTGGCGCTCGGCATGCTCTCCGCCATCCGCCGCGCTTTTGATCTCCTGCGCACCCATCACGGCCTCGACATGAGCCTTGCCAAGGTTCCGCGCGAGGATGAAGCCACCTACGACATGCTCTGCCGCGCCGACAGTATCGGCGTGTTCCAGGTCGAAAGCCGGGCGCAGATGAATATGCTGCCGCGCCTCAAGCCGAGATGCTTCTACGATCTCGTGATCGAGGTCGCGATCGTGAGACCCGGCCCCATTCAGGGCGACATGGTGCATCCTTATCTGCGCCGCCGTTCAGGCCTCGAGCCCGAGATCTACCCCTCGCCATCTCCCGAGCATGGTCCCCCCGACGAGCTGAGACAAATTCTCGGCAAAACCAAAGGCGTGCCGCTCTTCCAGGAACAAGCCATGCGGATCGCCATGGAGGCCGCAAGATTCTCGGATGCCGAGGTCAACGAGCTCAGAAAGGCGATGGCCACCTTTCGCCGCCGCGGAACCATCGGGCTTCTCGAAGAGAAAATGGTCACGCAAATGGTTGCGCGCGGATACACACAGGACTTCGCTGAGCGCTGCTTCAACCAGATCAAAGGCTTCGGCGAGTACGGCTTCCCCGAAAGCCACGCCGCGAGCTTTGCTCACCTCGTCTATGTCTCGGCCTGGATCAAGTGCCATTATCCGGCGGCCTTCGCGTGCGCACTCCTCAATTCGCAGCCGATGGGTTTTTATGCCCCGGCTCAGATCGTTCGCTGCGCGCGCGAGCACGGCGTTGAGGCGCGCGAAGCGGATGACAATCTCTCCGATTGGGATTCGACGCTGGAGTCTATTTGTGGCATCAGCGACGCCTCTTCGGGGAGTCGGCC
>CAZSNH010000192.1:0-5925 GCA_964607855.1 uncultured Hyphomicrobium sp.
TCGGTATCTGCGTCGAGGTAATGATTGCACCAGTGCCAGAGCCAATTGAAGGACTGGAAAAGCTGATGTGATGGAGCCGAACGCTCGAAAAGGTCATTCCATTCGGTCTCGAGTGCATCGAAAGCCGCGCGGTCTCGGACAAAGGAGAGCACGCAGGCGGAGCTGTCCGTCTCATTTTGGTGCGCCGGGTGGGGCTTCTTCGAATTGCCTTGGGATCCAGCGGCAGGCTCGGTCCAGTGCGGCGCGAGCGGAATTACAAGAGAGGACATTTGCGGTCTCTGGGGGTGGGAATTCATTCTCCCCGGCCAAAGCAACCGCCGTGCCAGCTCGTTTAAGATCTACGGTTAATGCCGGCGACCTATTTCGTAAGGGCGTCGATTTGCCGATGCCCTTGAGCGTCTGAGGAAGATCCACCGCCCTCGCCGAAGAAGTCGCCCAAGAGGCCGCCGTCTTCGGGTGCAGCCTCGGGCCTGCGCGCGGACGGCGTGTAATCACCAGCGAGATGCCGCGTTAGATCTGCCTTAATCTGCGCAGTTTTCTCATCCGAGCAGTACGTTGAATTTCCGGCAACGGCTTTGGCGACGCCATTTCGCGAGATATCGTAGATTTGGCTTATTCTTTCAATGTCGGCAGGCGATGCGCCGAGCGCGACCTCCGAGGCGAGGAAGTTGGCCTTGAGCTTCGCAGGATCGAAATTATAGCCGCACTTCGTGGCGCGTGCGGAAACCGAACCAACTTGCATGGCGCGCCCGGTGGGATCGCTGACCGGGGCGGCAGGTGCGGCGGCTTCGACCGATGACGTTTTCTGAGAACCGCCAAAGATCGAACCCGTGGTGAGACCCTCGCCAAGCGAACAGCCGGCAAGTGAACAAGAAATTCCCGAAAGAACAGCAATTTCAGCAAAGCGTCGCAACACGTGATTCTCCAAATTCATTGGGGCCGGTTTGCCGGGAATTTCGGCATTGGTCAATCGCCGGCGGGCAGGTCTGAACATAAGAAGCGCCGCCGAATGGCTGAATTCGGGCGGAATTAGCGCATTAACTCACGCATGGCGGCATCCAGTCCCTCGATCGTCATGGGGTACATGCGATCAGAAAAGATGCGCCGTACGAGCGTAATCGATGGTGTCCAGTCCCAGTATTCTCGCGGGACCGGATTGAGCCAGACGCTGTGCTGGTAAATATCTGTGACGCGCTTTAGCCAAAGAGCACCGGCTTCCTCGTTCATGTGCTCGACCGCACCGCCGACATGCGTGATCTCGTACGGGCTCATCGATGCATCGCCAACGAAGATGACTTTGTAATCGGAGGGATACGTGTGAAGAACCTGCCACGTCGGCGTTTTGTCGGCGTGCCTGCGGCTGTTGTCCCGCCAGACGCTCTCATAAAGGCAGTTGTGGAAGTAGTAGTACTCGAGGTGCTTGAATTCGCTTCGCGCCGCAGAGAAGAGCTCCTCAGCGGTCCTGACGTGCCAGTCCATTGAACCGCCGACGTCGAAGAACATCAGAACCTTCACCGTATTGCGCCGTTCTGGGCGCATGTGAATATCGAGATAGCCTTTGTGGGCTGTGCCCTTGATCGTGTGGTCAAGATCCAATTCTTCCGCAGCCCCTTCGCGGGCGAATTTGCGCAGCCGGCGCAAAGCGATTTTGATGTTGCGAACGCCGAGTTCGACGTCGTCGGCAAGATCTTTGTACTCGCGCTTGTCCCAAACCTTGATCGCGCGGCGGTGCCGGCTGCGATCCTGTCCAATCCTGATGCCGGCCGGGTTATAGCCGTAGGCTCCATAGGGAGATGTGCCCCCGGTCCCGATCCACTTTGATCCGCCTTGGTGACGCCCTTGTTGCTCGGCAAGGCGCTTTCTCAGCTCCTCCAAGATCTTTTCCCAGCCACCTAATTCCTCGATGCGTTTCTTGTCTTCATCGGAAAGGAACAGTTCGGCCTGCTTTCTAAGCCATTCCTCGGGAATGGTGGCTTTTTCGGCTTCCAGCGCCTCACTCATGAGTTCGAGGCCCTGGAAGACGTGCCCGAAGACCTGGTCGAAGCGGTCGAGATTGCGCTCGTCCTTCACCAGCGCCGCACGGGCCAGGTAATAAAAGTCCTCGACTCGCCGACCCGCGAGGTCCTTCTCCATCGCATCCATGAGCGTCAAGTACTCGAGCAGAGACACCGGAATGCGTGCCGATCTCAGTTCATTGAAGAAGGTGACGAACATTAAGCTCTCAGGCGCTTGGACGAACCAATTCAAATGCAGAGGTTGAGGCGGGTGTTGGGGAACACAATAAGGTTAGATGCGGGCGAGGAGGGCCTTCAACTCTTCTTTTTCTTGGATTGGATGAATGAGCTTGAAAGCAGAGCCAGCACGACGATCGCCATAGCGGTCCCGTGCGTGACCTTTACCAGGTCTGGGCGGTCGGCAAAGTTCGCGTTGACGAATAACTCAAAGAAGGCAGGCCGGAACCTTTCTGCCTGACCGTAGAGGAATTGATATTGGTCGATTGCAGCGTCGAGCAGGCGGTACGTGGATTGAAGGGCGTTGCCATTGACGTAATTGAACATTCCGACGCCTATGGCCGCGAAGGCGCGACCCAAAATGCTCATGCTCTCGACGGCTTCGTCGTAGATGAGGAGGAGGGCAAAAACGGCAAGCTGGACGGTGACGAAAAACTGCCAGAGGAAATCGACCTGCTGGCGCGTTTCCATAATGGCGGTCACCAAGGTTACTTCATCCAGGGGCGGGGTCATGTGTGCTCCGAATAGGGGGCCTCAAGGCTCCATGCGAGATCGCCCCACCTTAATGCGGCTTTCTGGTACAATTCATGGAATTCCGCTAACCTGGAGAAGCTGGGAGCGAAGGGTGCGCTTCCTGGCCACATCAGGGACAAACCAGCTTGAAGCGACGATATCCCTGAGGCAATATTGCAACGCAACATCGGCATTCGTCAAATTGCGGTGACTAGGGTTGCGACGGCATTCTTTCTACGAGCAAAGTCGCCACATTTCTCGACTATCGATTGTTGCTAAAAACGAGAACTTCCACCCTTCTGAAGGACCCGGCCTTCGCCACTGTTGGGGCGACGCGGGGCTTCATTGAGCAGTTGCGAACAGAAAACTGGGCTTCTGTCATATTGTTTGGCGGTGCCCGGGTGGGTGAATGCAGGTTGATCGAGGATTTTGATGCCCGAGGGCAACATAGATCGGCGCGTATTTCTCGGGGGAACCGGCATCTTCGCTTTATTGGCGGCCATCGGTTTGGCCGATGCTGGTCGAGGTGTGGTGCGGGCGGAGCCGGGTCTCGAACCTGAGAAGCCCTTCGCGTTCGAGGCTGTAAAAAAGCTCGCGGAAGAATTGGCCCAATCGGAGTTCGCCGCGCCTGCGATCGCGGTTGAGGAGCCCTTCGACAACCTCAGTGCCGAACAATATCACGACATAAGATTCCGGGCCGAACATTCAATTGGTAAAGGCGAGAACGTCGACTGTGAAATCCAGCTGTTACCGATGGGCTGGATCTACGATAGTCCGGTTGAAATTTCGCTGATTGAGGGGGGCAAGCCGCATGCGCTAACCGCCGATGGCAAGCTCTTCGCCTTGGGGCCACTCATCGAGAAGGCCCCGGAACAGGCGCCATACGGTTTTTCTGGTTTCCGGCTGCTCGGACCAATCAACCGCGCAGAGGTTTTCGACGAGTTCGCCACCTTCCAGGGGGCGAGCTATTTCCGCGCCATGGGCCGGGGGCAGGTTCTCGGACTTTCTGCGCGCGGCCTTGCCGTCGATACGGCGCAGCCCTCGGGTGAAGAATTCCCGGTGTTTCGCGCTTTTTACATCGAGAAGCCGAAACCGAATGCGCGGGCAATCCAAGTTTACGCGTTGCTCGACAGCAAGTCGGTTACAGGCGCGTACCGGTTTTCCATCGTGCCTGGCGAATCGACTGTGATTGACGTTTTGGCGACGCTCTATCCGCGCCGGGAGCTGACGCATGTGGGCTTGGCGCCATTGACCAGCATGTTTCTCCTTGGCTCGGCGAGCCGGCGCATTACCGGCGATATCCGCCCCTCCGTCCACAATAGCGAGGGATTGGCGATACTGAATGGCAAGGGCGAGCGCCTGTGGCGCCCGCTCAGTAACCCGGCGAAATTGCAGACGAGCGCCTTTGTCGATCAGGATCCGAGAGGCTTCGGGCTATGCCAGCGTGAACGCGCTTTTGCGCAATTCGACGATCTCAATGCGCATTTCGAGCGGCGTCCCTCCGCGTGGGTGGAGCCGATCGGCATGTGGGGGCAGGGATATGTCGAGCTCATCGAGATTCCGGCCGAAGAGCAGATCCACGATAACATCGTGGTTTACTGGAAGCCTGCCAAACCGCTCGCAACGGGCGAGGCGCACACATTTTCCTATAAGCTTCACTGGGGTGAGGATGTTCCCGTTGCATGGGCGGGCGCGCGTGTGTGTAGAACGAATATTGGCCAGGCCCGGCACGACAACGAAGAGATCAAGCTTTTCGTCGTCGATTTTGAAGGTCCAGCGCTGAAAGACATTGAGGAATTGCCACAGGCGGAACTCTCCATCTCAGCTGGGAGTTCCTCTCAAATTAGGGTCGAGCGACATCCCAACATCGAGGGTGTGCGCATTTCTTTCGAACTTGATACGGCCGGCCTGGAGACGATCGAAATGCGTCTCGCTCTTAAGGCGCAGAGTCAGCTCATTTCGGAAAGCTGGTTGTTCAGATGGACACGTTCATGAAACAATCGGCCAACGACGGTCTGGCGCCCGAGGTTGCTTTCCAGCCTCACGTCCGCGAATCTGGCCTCGCGAGCGATCCTCAGCTGTTGCCAGCTGAACAGCCGCTTGAAATGCCGGAGCAGGATTTCTCGAAGCGGCATATCGGAGTTCTTGTTGCAGACCGAAGCGGAAGCTGGATTGCGCGCGCGGCATTGCTTTGCGGCACGTTGCTGCTCACCGGTATCTTTGGTTATGAACTTCATGAAGCGCTGACGCTCGAGCGAATGACGCCGCTGCAGGCCGTGTTCCTCATTCTGGCGACGATGTCGTTTGGATGGATTGCGCTCGGCTCGCTGTCCGCTGCGCTGGGCTTCCTGCCCCTTTTCGCCGAAGAGAAGGCAGATACGATCAAGGTCGAAAATGTGAGAGCCGAGCTCAAGACCAGGACCGCTTTGCTGTTTCCTGTCTACCACGAGGAGCCAGAGCGAATTGCCGGTACGGTTGCGGCCATGGCTGGCGATCTTTTTTCAGCCGGGAAAGCGCAATCCTTTGATGTTTTTATCCTCTCCGACACGCGGGGGGCAGACGCAGGTGCCGCCGAGGAAGCCTGCTATGCCGAGCTGAGGCGCGGTTTATCTTCCGTAATGCCCGTCTATTATCGCAGGCGCATCGCGAATACAGGGCGCAAGGCGGGCAACATTAAGGACTGGATCGAACGATTCGGCGCCGGTTACGATCATTTCGTCATCCTCGATGGCGACAGTGTTATGTCGGCAGATGCACTCCTGCGTCTGGCCACTGCGATGGAGGAAAATCCGAAGGCGGGTCTCATTCAGACAGTACCCCGTCTCTCAGGCGGCACGACGCTGCTCCAGCGCCTGCAACAGTTTGCCTCCAACATTTACGGCCCCTCGGTCGCCGCCGGTCTTGCGTTTTGGCACAGGAGTGAGGGCAACTACTGGGGCCATAACGCGATGATACGGACCAGGGCCTTTGCTGAGGCTTGTGGTCTGCCGAAACTTCCGGGTGAAGCGCCCTTCGGCGGTCACATTCAGAGCCACGACTTCGTCGAAGCCATGCTTCTCCAGCGCGCTGGTTGGGGCGTTCATTTGACGCCTTCGATCAAGGATACATTCGAGGGCACGCCTCCGACGCTGCGTGATGTCATGGTTCGCGACCGGCGCTGGGCACAAGGGAACCTGCAGCA
>CAZSNH010000193.1:0-5532 GCA_964607855.1 uncultured Hyphomicrobium sp.
ATTGCGAACTATTACAACCCCTATCACCGTGCCATCGATGCCCTCATCGATCGGCTGCTAAAAGTTGGAATGACGCCGGTACTGCTCTCGATCCACAGTTTCACGCCGCACTGGAGGGGACGATCGCGGCCCTGGCATGCAGGCATACTCTGGGACAAGGACAGCCGGCTAGCGCGACCCATGCTGGAACTCCTTCGCGGCGAAGCGGGGCTCTCCATTGGCGACAACGAGCCCTACTCCGGACGGCTCAAGGGAGACACGCTTTGGCAGCACGGCACACGCCGCGGTATCGCGCACGCCATCATCGAGGTGCGCCAGGACCTCATTAGAGATCCCAAAGGCCAGGGGGAATGGGCCGCCCGGCTGGCTTCGGTCATGCGCCGCATTCTTGAAAACGGGGAGAAGCTGCACGATTTGCGTCAGATACGCTATTTTGGCTCACATACCAATGATGCGCACGCGAGCCTCGACAGATTGGAGGGCGATCAAGACATGACCAACATTGACGAAAAGACCCGCGTCGAGCTTGAAGCCGCCGCCTACAGGCGTCTCGTTGAGCACCTGCGCGCCCGCACAGACGTGCAGAACATCGATCTCATGAATCTCGCGGGCTTCTGCCGCAACTGCCTGGCCAATTGGTACCAGGATGCGGCGGCTGCAAGAGGTATCGCGCTCACCAAGGAGGGCGCGCGAGAGATCGTCTACGGAATGCCGTATGCAGAATGGCAAGCCAAGAATCAAAAGGAAGCAAGCCCTGAAAAACTCGCGGCTTATGAAAAGGCGCGCCCTAAAGATCACTAGTCAAGAGCTATAGCGAGAGCGGTCGAAAGCTCTGGATAGATGATCGCCATGCCTTGCCGGCAGACCCCGGCGCCCGATAGCGTTCGGGCAAGCGGACCCAATGGGGACTTTCGCGTTGCCGCCGCTTGGCGCGGCAAATGTCACGTGACAGCGGGGTATATGATGACGGCACTTCAGGCCTCGGCCCAGAAACAACTGCGCCAGTTCGTCGAGCAGATCGAACGTCTTGAGGAAGAAAAGAAGGCACTCGCAGCGGATATCCGCGACAAGTATGCTGAAGCCAAAGCCGTCGGGTTCGACGTCAAGGCGCTGCGCCAGATCGTGAGACTGCGCAAGAAGAGCGCCCAAGAACGGCAGGAAGAAGAAAGCATGCTCGAAGTCTACTTGCACGCCCTTGGCATGCTCGATGACGGGAGTGAGCCAAGCCGCAAGCCCCAGCATCTCGTGGCGGCCGAGTAACCAGCCAAGGCGCGTTCTTTCGCAAAAGTTAGGCTTTGCCGCGCAAAAAACGAAACACCCCGATCCGTTTCGGCGCCGGATCAGGGTGCTCGTTTGAGGGGTTCAGCTTGGGCTGATCCCCCAAATTCTGGTACTGTCGAGACGCTCACGGGGCTTCACGTTCCCGTCGCGGTGTCTCTAATTGGTAGACGACATCGAAAATAAGATCTAATCGTTTTTTGTATACCTTTTGATCAGGCGTCCTGATGACCAATGTGACGCTCAAGCAACTCCGATATTTCGACGCGCTGGCCCGCGAACTTCATTTTGGCCGCGCTGCGGACGCCTGCGCCGTCACTCAGCCTGCCCTATCGATGCAGATCCATGAGCTCGAACAGTCGCTCGGGATCATGCTCGTCGAGCGGACCCGAACGGGGGTCCAACTTACGCAAAAAGGTGCTCAGATCGCCGAGCGCGCAGCACGCGTACTCGGCGACGTGCGCGACCTCGTCGCCTACGCACAACATACGAGCAAGATACTTTCTGGCCCGCTGCGGCTTGGGGTCATTCCTTCCATCGCGCCCTACATGCTGCCGCCGCTGTTGCCGATGTTGAAAGAATCTTATCGCGAACTCGTTCTTCACGTTCGCGAGACGCAGACCAGAGTGCTTGTCGAAGAACTGCTCGAGGGAAAAATCGACGTCGTTCTTCTGGCCCTTCCGATCAAGCATCCCGACATCGAGCAACTTCCACTGTTCGAGGATAAATTCCTCCTCGCGCTTCCCAAGGACCGGAAGGTCTCAGGCCGCGTTCGCGCCACCAAGGAAATGGTGGAAAAGGACCGCCTGCTGCTGCTTGAGGAAGGACACTGCCTCAGAGATCAGGCACTCGCCTACTGCACACTAAAGCAGGTGGACTCGATAAGCACATTCGGGGCTTCAAGCCTATCCACAATCGTCGAGATGGTGGCAGGCGGGCTCGGCATTACCTTGCTCCCCGAAATGTGCCTCGAAATCGAGGGGCGCGGACGCGACTTGAGCCTGGTCCGGTTCACAGAGCCAGAGCCATCGCGATCTGTCGGTTTGATCTGGCGCTCGACGAGCCCGCGCAAGGACGATTTCATCGAGTTTGGCAAATACGTGAAAAGGGCCTGGGACGCCGGCCCGGCGCGGGCGGCTCATGCGGCATTGAAGGGGAAATAGCCTACCTAGCGACCGTCTTAACAGCCCGCTTGGCAAGGCCTGTCTGGCTCGCATCTGCCGGGGCGGGGATGGCATCGTTCAGCGTCACCGCCGCGCCGCGGAACTGCTGCGCCAGCATCAGCTCGGCCACCTGCTGACGGGGCCGCAATCGCATCGGTTGGATCTCACCTACATCATCGATGACCTCCAACGTCTTGGCAAGATCGGGATGTACGAGTTGTGCCAGCACGGGATCGTCTGGCGAAGAAGTATCTGTCATCAAAGGCAGTATCGGGAATGGCTGATAGGAAAGCTCTTCCGGATGGTCGTCGTCATATGCGGGCGCCGTCACCCAGCGCGTCTCGGCGCCCCATCCCTCGATCAACGCCAGCTCTGAATTCGGCGCTGTGCCCGTCTCGGAAACGCCGGCTTCGGGCGCGGGCGGCGCGATTGCCGGTTTTACAGGGCGCGCAGCAGGAGTGGGCGGCGTAATAAGTTTTGGTTCTTGCCCAGGTTCGAGTGAGGCGAGGCTCACCAGACGATCAAGTTTGGTGCGATCGGCCTCCGACGGGCGGGGTGCGAAGCGAGAGGGCCTCTCGACGAGCTTGGGCTGTGCAACAAGCTTGGGCTCTACTGCCGCGATTTTTGTTTCGGCGGTAGGTGGAGGCTTCGACACCGGCATCGACAGCTTCGCAAGCACGGCGGGCGGCAATTTCTGGGGAGCCGGTGGCCGCACAGCGAGCTTCGGTGCAGGCGGCGCCGGCGGACCAACAGCGGCCACGATCGCATATTGCGTCTTTGGCCGCACCTTGAGCTCAAGGTATGATGCAACCTCGATCGCAAGCTCCTTTCGGCTGTCCTTGGCTTTCTGATAGTCGCCAGGACCCAAGGGGCCTCCAATTGGGATGTGTTTCGAGCGTCCATTGGGGAACAAAAGCGCCAGCTCTTCGCGTGCGATCCTGGGCCAGTGACGCACGCGGCCCGTATCCACATGCACGAAGGGCAGCGCGGATGTGGGATAATAGCCAACGCCTCCGCGCTCGCGCACGAGAGCGGCGTATCGCACGAATTTCGGGGGCACATCCGGAAAATAGGCATCGATGGCCTTGCCGGAAATGTGCTGGCTGTTCTTGGCCTGACCTCCTACCGTCCGGCGCAGCATGTCGTTCGTACCAGACGAACGATATCCGCAGACGATGTGGATTGGCTCTTTGCTGCCCAGTTCGGTGTGAATTTCCCAAAGGATATCGATCGCCTCGGGATCCATTTTGATCTTTTCGTTGCGACGCCAGTCTCGCATGAGCCAGTCGATCTTTTCCATCGCATCGGGCACATAGGCGCCGTTGCGCTTGTATACGATCGAAAGCGTTTCCTTGGTGTGGATGTGATAGAGGGAGATGGTGCGCTCGTCGTCCGGAGCGGCGATGAGACCGTTTGCGCCCAGGGCAAGTGCTAGCGCACACAGAGCGGCAATTCCCGTTCGCACCTTTCGCGCCAATTCCGCCCCCCGGGTCAACGCCCCCTCTTCCCTTCCCGACAAAAAACAAAAGGAAAAAATCACCTCCTCAGGGTGATCAACAACCCTTAAAGCTTCGTAAGACCTGATTGCGGGAACAACGCGGCTCATCCACGGCCAAAAGGAGGCGAGAGGGGGCTTCTCACCGCCTCCGGGATAAGCCTCAGAAGTTATTCATAAAGCCGTGCATCATTTCGCCGGAAGAGCGCTTCTCCTGGAACACCTCGAGCTGCTTCACTTTGACGGGCGCCAAGTGATCCGGCCCGCGGGCGATCTGCGCGAACTTGCCTTCAAGAGCCAACCGAACGCGCTGCTCGTGTCCGTACATGTCTTTGAACGTGACCGGCGTGCCATCGTCACCCATCCAGACAGTGAAGTAGGCGATGTGAACCGGAATCTTCGTGCCGAGCTGCACGGAATTGTTCTCCGGGCCGCGTGCGGCGAGATCCTGAATCTTTTCCGCCGGCAAGCCCTGGTCTTCTGCAAGTACCACCTCCGCCAGCCGCAACGGATTCCTGACCCGCATGCAACCGTGACTGAACGTTCGCTCACCGGCCTCGAAAAGCTTCTTGTCCGGCGTATCGTGCATGTAGGTCTGATGTTTGTTGGGAAAGAGGAACTTGAGAACCCCCATCATGTTGCCCTCCCCCGAGGGCTGATAAATCTCATACTTGCGAATATCCGCTCTCGACCAGTCGACGGTCGAGGGATCGATAATGCGTCCGTTGTAAGCAACTTTCAGGTTGTAGCGCTTGGCAACCGTTCCGCCCCGCGCCAGGCTCGGATAAACATCATTGACCTTGATGCTCTCGGGAAGTGCCCAATAGGGCTTGAAGACGACGGTCTCCATTTCATCGCTGAAGACGGGGGTCTGTTTGTCCTTGAGGCCTACGATGACACGTTCCTCGTGGATGAGGGTGCCCTCCTTGAACACGCGGATCTTGTATTCGGGCAGATTGACCCAAACGTAGAGCTTGCCCATGTCGTCGGGAATCCAGCGCCACATCTCCATGTTGGCGCGCAATTGCGCAGCCTCGGCGGCTCGCGCCTCGCCGCCAGCTCTTGCTTCGACGAAGCGCCGGCGCAGCTTCTCGAACTGGGGGTGCTTCGGGTGCAGAGACTGCAGATAGGCTTGGGCGTCATCGGCCTTGGTAGCGCCCGACAAAACGGTCCTTGGCTCGAGATACTGCGGCGTGCGATCGAGATAGGAGGAGAGCTGTTTAGCCGGTTCCGGGATGCGCCCTCCGCGCGCATGACGGGCATATTTGAGGAGCATGAGCGAGAGCTTGATCTCAGCGTCTGCTGGCGCAGCCTTCGCGAGATCGGGAATGGCGAAACTCTTCGCCGAAAGACCCCAGTCGTCCGCGGCGGCAAATGCAGAGACAAGCCCCTCGCCCTTTGTCGTGATCCCCTTTTCGTCCGTCCAGAGCAAACGCCCATCTGCGCTGGCATAATATTCTGCCAAGGCGGCGCGATCAGCGCTCTCTGGCGAAGGAGCTGCGGCGGGCGCCGCAGGAAGCGGAAGCTTGGCTCGCACGCTCGTGAGCGGCGCGGACACCATCGGAGCAGCGGGCTCTTCAAGCGATGCCGTGGCCG
>CAZSNH010000193.1:5542-5886 GCA_964607855.1 uncultured Hyphomicrobium sp.
GCCGTTCTTGCTTCACCGGCAACCGCAGACAAAGCAGCAGCCGTCGTCGGCACCGGAGTTTCGGCCTCCAAAATTTCCGGTTCGAGTGCGAAGCTTCCGCTCGCGGACAAGGCGAGAAGTAAGCCCCACGCACTTTCCCTCCGCAAGAGCATTCCCGAATCTCCTTGCCGAAGCCAGGCCGCCAAGCAAACTAGCCGCAGATGCCTAACTTAACCAGTTTCTGTGCGGCGCCGGCAGCCTCTCTACGGCACGATCCAAGGCAACTGTGGCTATTTTACAAAGCGGGTGTTCTAGAGCAGATTCCCATCATACGCGATCGTAGCCTGCAGCGGCGAAGAAGTTCG
>CAZSNH010000194.1:0-1058 GCA_964607855.1 uncultured Hyphomicrobium sp.
GCGCTGAATAAAAACTTGCAGACGATCAGGCGGCCTTTTCGAGCTTGGCTTCCCATTTGCCGAGCGCGGCAAGTCCGTTCATTCTCGCGCGGTGGGTGAAGGCGCGCTGACCGGCGGCGGCGTTCTCCTGTTTTCCGCCCCAAGCCTTGAGGGCCGCTGCTTGAAGCGCGCGCCCATATGAGAAGGTCAATGCCCAGGGCAGCCCGCCGATCGCGTTCATACGGGAAAGATGCTCGGTGGCGGCCTCGTCGGACTGGCCGCCCGAAAGGAAAGCGATGCCGGGAACAGAAGAGGGGACGGTTGCTTTCAGACAACGGACCGTCTTCTCGGCCACTTCCGCAGCCGAGGCTTGCTTGGCTGACTTCTGACCGGCAATGACCATGTTGGGCTTCAGCACCATGCCCTCGAGCATGACACGGGCGTCATAGAGTTCGCGGAAAACCGTGCGCAGCGTCCATTCGGTTACTTCATAGCAGCGGTCGATGGAGTGGGTGGAATGCTCGCCGTCCATGAGCACTTCCGGCTCCACGATTGGCACGATTTTGGCTTCCTTGCAGAGGGCGGCGTAACGCGCCAACGCGTGGGCATTAGCCTTGATGCAATTCCAGGTTGGCAAACCATCGGCGATGGTGATGACCGCGCGCCATTTGGCGAAGCGGGCACCGAGATCATAGTACTCGGCGAGGCGTTCGCGCAGCCCATCGAGGCCTTCAGTCACTGTTTCGATTTTCGCAGTGGGGCCGGCGAGCGGTTTAGCGCCCGTATCGACCTTGATGCCCGGGATGCAGCCTGCCGACTTCAGAATGGTGGTGAGGGGCGTGCCGTCCTTGGCCTTCTGGCGGATGGTCTCGTCGTAGAGAATGACGCCAGAAATGTAGTTCTTCATGGCATCGCTCGAGCGGAACAGCATTTCTCTATAGTCGCGGCGATTCTCCTCGGTTGATGGCAGGC
Source organism: uncultured Hyphomicrobium sp. (assembly GCA_964607855.1). Lineage (GTDB taxonomy): Bacteria > Pseudomonadota > Alphaproteobacteria > Rhizobiales > Hyphomicrobiaceae > CAZSNH01. The sequence continues at coordinate 952 of CAZSNH010000194.1, forward strand.
CGATCTTGTCGAAACGCTTCTTGATGGTGCCGGAGCTTTCGTCGGCCGCCAGAATGCCCTTGCCCGGCGCCACCATGGCACGTGCGATATCTTCAAGTTTCTCGGTC
>CAZSNH010000194.1:1068-5845 GCA_964607855.1 uncultured Hyphomicrobium sp.
AATCCTCTATGCGATTGTATCTGTTGAGGCTTCGGAGAGCGCGTCAGATGAGCCTGCCCATCGCTACGGCCGTGTCAGCCATGCGGTTCGAGAAGCCCCATTCGTTATCATACCAGGAAAGCACGCGCACAAGCCGCCCGTCCATAACCTTGGTCTGATCGAGGTGGAAAATCGAGGAATGGCTGTCGTGATTGAAGTCCATCGATACGTTGGGCTGGTCGGTGATGCCGAGGATTCCCTTGAGCGGCCCCGCGGCGGCCTTCTTCACGGCCGCATTGATCTCGTCCTTCGTCGTTTCGCGCTTGGCGAGAAACTTGAAGTCGACGACCGAGACGTTCGGCGTCGGCACGCGAATGGCGGTTCCGTCGAGCTTGCCGTTGAGCTCGGGTAGCACGAGGCCGACTGCCTTGGCAGCGCCCGTGGAAGTCGGGATCATCGAAAGCGCGGCGGCGCGGGCGCGGTAGAGGTCCTTGTGCAGCGTATCGAGGGTCGGCTGGTCTCCGGTGTAGGCGTGGATCGTCGTCATGAAGCCTTTGTCGATTCCGACGAGATCGTGGAGCACTTTAGCGACAGGCGCCAGGCAGTTGGTCGTGCAGGAAGCGTTCGAGACGACCAGATGGTCTTTCGTCAACTTGTCGTGATTGACGCCATAGACGACCGTGAGGTCGGCATTGTCGGCAGGCGCGGACACAAGAACGCGCTTGGCCCCCGCATCAAGGTGAAGCTTGGCCTTATCCCTGGACGTGAAGATGCCCGTGCACTCGAGCGCGATATCGACGCCGAGATCCTTGTGCGGCAACTCCGCGGGGTTCTTGATCGCCGTCACTTTGATGGGACCGGCGCCGACGTCGATTGTGTCGCCGGCAACCGTCACGGTTCCCGGGAAGCGTCCGTGCACGCTGTCGAAACGCAACAGATGAGCATTAGTTTCAACAGGTCCAAGATCATTGATGGCGACAACTTGGATGTCTATGCGGGAGGTCTCTGCAATGGCGCGCAGCACGTTGCGCCCAATCCGGCCAAACCCATTGATCGCGACCCGCAAAGTCATCGTTCTGCATCCCTTTTTTGATTATTCGGCGCGTCATTAACTTGCCCGCCAAGTGCCGTGTCAATGCGGCGCACATTCCGTGAGCGTGAGCACATCAATTTTCCTGGGATCGGCAGCGACTTATTCACTGCAATTTATTGCGCCAAAATGCGATAGGACTTATGGTTAAAAACACGCGTGACGTTGCGGCCCCGAGGGCGTATCAGGGCCACTTTCGAACAACGTGGATTGGCCAATGGCCCAGCGGGAAAAAGAAAAGCCTAAGCGGGGTGCTGCGCGCACCGCCGAGCCAGAGATCGGTATTTCCGATGCTGTGCAGAGGCTTGAAGCAGAGGCAAAGTCACTGGTGAGAGAAAGGGACGTCCTCCGGGCCGAGCTCGAAATGGCTCGTGCACGCATCAAAGCCCTCGAATCGACCCATGCCGACGTGGCCAATCGAATTGAATGGGTGATCGATTCACTTCATAACCTGTCAGACAAGTCTGCCTGAGATCCCGCGATCTTGCGACGGAGGGAGCGAAGAGCGGATTTCGTGTTGAGCGTTCCCACCGCCCAAAGGCCCGGGAAGTGACGGATATGGGACAGGTTGCCATCGAGCTCAATGGCCGGACCTACTACCTCGGCTGCGAAAAAGGCGACGAGGAACGTCTTAAGGCGCTTGCTGAACATGTGCGCGAGAAGCTCGACGGCGTCATTCGGGAGCATGGTCAGGCCGGCGAAACGCGCCTTCTCGTGATGACGGCGATCATGATCGCGGACGAGCTCTTTGATTTGAAGGCGGCGTTGGAGGGCGAGGAGCGCGCGAAGGGCGAGAGCGCCAAGGGCGCTCACAAGAAGGGCTAGCCTATTTCTTGGCGCATCAGCCGCTGCTGAGGCTCAAAATTGAGTGTCGTCGAACACTTCTTTGTGCGTTCAGTGAGCCGCCGACATGTCGCGTACCGAGCGCAACTGCGATACGGCTTCGGTAACCGGATCGTAGGGCGGATCATAGGCGGCCGGTTCCTCGACCGGTGCCGCCGCCAAAGGGGCCTCGACGCCGATTTGGGCAACGGCCAATGTTATGTCTTCCATCATCTGACGGCGGGAGGCTGCGCCGACGGCTAAGGCGGTCAGGAGTTCGGTGACGAGCTTGCCTTCGCGTTGGCGGTCCTCAACGTAGGCTTTGAGAAGCGCTTCGATCTCGCGCTGCATGGAACGACTCCGGCTTCCGGTATTGCTTCCGCGCACGGACAAAGACAGAGCCGCGGCGAATCACTTTGCTAGATGCTCTCAAACGTTGGCATCGGGCCTTTAAGAAGAGGTAAACACGCGGTTCAAGTGCGGGATATGGTTGCTTCGAAGCTCTTCCAGCTGAGTTCGAGGCGCAAAGCAATGGGTGCCCGCCCCCACCGGTTAGCGGCATTCATCTGATTGATCCAGTCGCCCTCAAGAACGTTTTAGGCGTCCTCGTGTCCCCCCAAGAGCCTCGATTCCGTGAACAGAGGAACATCCCTGTCGGGGAGCGTGGGTGTGGAGGCGGCATATTGAGGGCTCACTCGTTGAGTTATGGCTCCAGCCGGGGCGGTTTCGGTGGAAGGTCAAGATGCCGCTTTTTGATCCCAGCTTTCGAGAATGCGCATCAGCCATCTCGATTTTTTAGTCCCGGCGTCCTATCTTGGGTCTGCTGCGGGGTTCGTCAGGAACACATGAATCTCCAGGGCCTATAAGATCTGCCAGGGAGCTGTCCCTGTCCGGGGTCGTGGCCTCGGGCATATGGCGCCCACCTTACTTTTGTAGGGACCCGGCGAGATCGAACGTTCCAACGGCCACCGCGGCACTCAATTCCAGCCGGGCGATGCCATTGCGGCATCATCCGGCTTTTTTTCACTAAGTGGTGAGCGCTACGGAGCCAACGTATTGACGAGCACCTTAGGTTGCTCTGCCTCAACGCCCCCTGCGGCCATCTCGTCGCGATTATAGAGATCGTTCCGGAATTGCACGAGGCCGTGCTCGACCCATGCCGTGAGATAGATGAAGTGTACGGGAACGGGTTTCGCAAGCTTGATGGTCTTACCTTGCCCTTCCGCGATGGCGGCCTCGAGAGCCGCCCGGCTCCAGCCGTCCTGCCCGCCAAGTACCCATTCTGCGAGGCCGGTGAAATTCTGCACGCGGATGCACCCGGCGCTGAAGGCTCGTTCGAACATGCCGAAAAGGCTTTTCATAGGTGTATCGTGCATATAGACGATGTGTTTGTTTGGCATGTCGAATCGAAGCACGCCGAGAGCATTTTGGGGTCCTGGATCCTGGCGGAACACGTAGCGATCTGCCTCCGGCCCCCACCAGTTGACTTGGGCGGGATCGACCTCTGCTCCGCCGAATGATGAGAAGACGCGTATGTTCTGCTGGTAAAGATACGATGGGTCCTTGCGAATGGCGGGAATGACCGCTGCCTTGGCAATGGTGCCCGGCACATGCCAGTAGGGGAGAATATTGATGGCCTGAACGGTGGCAGATACCGTTGGCGTGGGCGTGGCACGCTTTCCTGAAATGACACGGCTTGTCACTTCGACCATGCCGTTCGAAATTCCCTGCAACTCGAAGCTCGCTGCATTCATGACGATATGCTTCTGTTGCTGAGATACGGCGGGCATCAGCGCCGATAGCCGTGCGAGATTGGTTTCGAGTTGGCGAAGACGGCTTTCGGCGCTCACGTTGAGCGATCTCAGTGTGATGCCATAAACAACGCCCGTCGGCTCCAAGCCGTTGCGGAGTTGATACCTGCGCACGGCCTGCTCCACGGTTTCGTCAAAAGTGCTACCGCTTGCGGCATTCTGTGCGAGGTCGCCCGAGATCACCAGCCTGCGGCGAAGAGCTTCGATGCTGGCGTCGGAATCTCCGAGCCGGAGCGTCGATTTTCCCTGAATTTGCGGCCAGCCACCTGCGGCGACAATGCGCTGATAGAGGGCAACGGCGTTGCGCAGTCCTTGCACGCTTTCAGCGCTTGTCCAGGGAACGCGGCTCGGCTCCGGCGGCATGTAGCGGGGCGCAGCGCAGAGAGGGGCAAACGCCCCACCCAACAGCAGAGAGATTGCAAGTGCCCCCGTTGCGGCGGCGCGGATGACTCGCCGCACGAGGGCAGGCCGCATTGATTTGCTAGTTCCCCTGAAACACGCCATGCTCGCTCACCATCACCACATGGGAGGCGCGTAGAGCAGGCCGCCCTGGCTCCAGAGGGCGTTGACACCCCGGTCCATGCCGAGCGGGCTGCTTTTTCCGAGATTGGCTTCAAAAACCTCGCCGTAGTTGCCGGAGGCGGCGACGGCATCGCGCAGCCAAGTCTGACTGAGCCCAAGCTTGGCGCCGCTAGCACCAGCCCCCGTCACGAGCCGATCGGCATCTTGGCTCAGTGCATGCGTCCTGTCGGCGGCCGTGGCCTTGTCAAGGCCCACTTCTTCCGCATTGATGAGGCCTGCGAGCACCCACCGCGTGACTTCGACCCAATCCCGGTCGCTGTCCCTCACGGCGGGACCGAGCGGTTCCTTGGATATAACCTCGGGCAGTACGGTATGATTGAGCGGCTCGGGGAAGCCCGCCCTGTCGGCGAATAGAGATGAGCGATCGCCCGTGTAGGCATCGCACTTGCCGTCGAGATAGGCCTTTACGAGTTCCGATCGCGACGGGAAGGGAACAATCTCGGCCTCGATTTTTTGTGCCTTGAAGTAGTAGGCGACGTTCTTCTCCGAGGTC
>CAZSNH010000195.1:0-5831 GCA_964607855.1 uncultured Hyphomicrobium sp.
TTGATCAAAGTCTATGCGCGGCCCTTTATCGCGCCGGCAAATGTGGCGACTAGGGCAGCCACGGTCATCACCTCGGGGAGTCCTTTCAATGAAATCCGCTGAGCGCTGTGCATGGCCCGGATTGGACGACCCGCTCTACACGAAATACCACGACGAGGAATGGGGGGTTCCGCACGCAGACGATATTCGCCTCTTCGAGAAGCTCAATCTTGAAGGCTTTCAGGCCGGACTGTCGTGGCTCACAATTCTTAAGAAGCGCGAAAACTTCCGGAAGGCATTTCACGGGTTCGACCCCGAACGCGTTGGGCGCTACGGGGAACGCGACATCGAACGCCTCATGCAGGACCGGGGCATCGTGCGAAACCGCATGAAGATCGAGGCCACCATCAATAATGCGCGAGCCTACATGGCCCTCACGAGGCAGCAAAAATTCTCGGATTTCCTATGGGAGGAGGCAGGCGGCAGACCGATCCGAAATCGCCATCGCTCCATGAAGGATCTGCCGCCCGAGACAGATGCTTCGCGCAGGCTGTCCAAGGCTCTCAAGAAGGCCGGCTTCCGGTTTGTCGGCCCGACAACGGTCTATGCCTTCATGCAGTCGGTCGGCATCGTCAACGACCATCTCATCCAGTGCCCAAGGCATGCCGTCTGCGCCAAGCTTCAGGACGCCTTCGAGAAGCGGGAACTGGTAGCGCGGGCCACACAATTGCGAGTCGCCACGAAATGAAGAACGAAGCCCCGCCTGCGCGTGCCTGGCAGCGCATGCTGTCCGGACGCCGCCTCGATTTGCTCGATCCGTCGCCTGCCGACGTCGAGATTGCGGATATCGCGCACGGGCTTGCGCGCGTTGCGCGCTGGAACGGTCAGACTAGAGGAGAGCATGCCTTTTCGGTTGCTCAGCATGTGGTGGTTGTTGAAGACATCACCTGGCGGCTCGAACCCGGCTGGCCCGACAAATGGCGTTTGGCTGCCCTGCTTCACGATGCTCCCGAATATGTAATCGGCGACTTGATCAGTCCGTTCAAGACCGCGATCGGGCTCGACTACAAAGCCTTTGAGCTGAAACTACTCGGTGCGATCCATCAAAGATTCGGATTGCCCGCAGTATTGCCGCATGCCGTGACGCGCACGATTAAAGAAGCCGATCGCATCGCCGCCTATTTCGAGGCAACGGTTCTCGCCGGCTTCGGCGAAAGTGAAGGACGCCTTTACTTCGGCGATACCGCCACGCTCGACGCAGACTTTGTGAGGAAGATGCAGAACCTTGAAGCCTGGCCTGTGCAGCGCGCTCAGGATGCCTTCTTGCATCGCTTCCGGCAGCTCTCAGAAGCGGGTTGATCCCGCATTGCAAGAGAATGATTGTACTCGCCATAAGGAATAACTATCGCGCTCAGCCGTTATCCGAGAATCACGCGGGTGCTAGAAAAATGCTGCTCTCAAAATGGCCATGATTCGAAAGCTAGCTCCCCACCAACAAGGGAGCCTAACCCATGATATCAGACGCAAATCTGAAACGAAGGGCCCGTGAGCTTTCCGAGGCTAATGTCGTTTCGCACTCGCGTGCACGCCCAGATACCGCCGCAGTTGAGATCGGTCTCACCGCCGCCATTTTGGCCGTGATCGACGACGAGCCGGTCGTGCTCGCAGTTCGTGAGGAAGACGAGGGGCAGATCGACGGCCTGCCGTCCGGACCTTTTACCCCGCGCCAGCACCGCACACTCGAAATGGGATTGCGCTCCTGGGTCACCGAGCAGACGGGACTCGAGCTCGGGTACGCAGAACAACTCTATACGTTCGGCGATCGCGGCCGCCATGCCGAGCCCGGAGACTCGACACCCCACTTCGTCTCCATTGGATACCTTGCACTTACGGGAGCTGCTCGTGCCCAGGACGTTCAACGCGGCACCTGGCGTAGCTGGTATCAGTTCTTCCCCTGGGAAGACTGGCGCAAGGGCCGGCCGTCAATCCTCGAGGACGAAATTGAACCAAGGCTCCGTGAATGGGCTGCTCAGCCCCTGGCGAGCGCATCCCTGGCGCGTCCCATAAAGCGCGAGGACCGGGTGCGCATGTGCTTCGGCTTAAATGGCGGCACATGGGACGAAGAAAAGGTCTTGGACCGATATGAGCTGCTTTACGAAGCAGGCCTCGTTGAAGAAGCCCGCCGCGACGGACGTGAGACCGCGCGTTTCTGGACGCCATTCCCGCGTCTCGGAACGCCGATGTGCTACGATCACCGTCGCATCCTCGCTACGGCAATCGGACGTGTGCGCGCGAAAATCAAATACCGCCCGGTTATCTTCGAACTCATGGCCGAGGAGTTCACTCTTTTCGAATTGCAAAAGACGGTCGAAGCGATCCTGGGGCCGCATCTTCACAAGCAGAATTTCCGCCGCCTCGTCGAGAGCGCAGGACTCGTAGAGCCGACGGGCGAAGTGAAATCCCGCACGGGCGGTCGGCCCGCAAAGCTCTTCCGGTTCCGCCGCGAAGTTCTTCTCGAGCGACCTGCGCCTGGCGTGCGCGTAAAACCTGGACGTGCTTAAATACGCTGCCCGGCACACCACAATCTCGACTGTTTCTGAGGCTGGCACTTTAAAATCGAGTCCGCCTGGACTACATTGTTATCAGCAAAAAATACTCGAATAGAGCATAAGAGATGAAGAAAAAACCGGCCAGTGCCGGTGGGAAATAGTTAGGAGCGAATAATGCTCATTCAGAGCATATTTTGGCCAAAGCTGGAGAAACGCAGATGGTTCGGGTTGATACGCGCGCCTCGTCAGTGACCAAAGAGATTTCGAGAGATAAGCCCGCAACTCAGAGCGTTGGCACAGGGCTCGAATCTCTCGCCTTCACGCCCGAACTCAAAGCCGAGCTGGCCCCGCTTTACGAGGGCGTGAAACACGTGGTGACACCGATGGAATGGGTGCACTACGCACCGATCATCAAGGCCATCAACACACTCAAGAAAGAGCGCAACGCCGTCATTCTCGCACACAACTACATGACGCCGGAAATCTTCCATTGCGTGGCTGATTTCCGCGGCGACAGCCTGCAGCTCGCGAAAGAAGCGGCCAAGACGAAAGCGAAAGTGATCGTTCAGGCCGGCGTGCACTTCATGGCCGAAACCTCCAAGCTGCTGTCTCCGGAAAAGACCGTTCTTATTCCGGATCCGCTGGCGGGCTGCTCGCTGGCAGCCTCAATCACCCCCGAGGATGTCCGCTTGCTGCGTCAGGCTTATCCGGGCGTGCCCGTCGTCACCTACGTCAACACATCGGCTGCGGTGAAAGCCGAATGCGATATAACCTGCACCTCATCGAATGCGGTCAAGATCGTCGAGAGCTTGAACGCCAAGCGCGTCCTACTCATTCCCGATGAGTTTCTCGCGAAGTACGTGCAGACGCAGACCAAGGTCGAGATCATCGCATGGAAAGGGCATTGCGAGGTACATGAGCGCTTTACCGCGGACGAGCTTGCCGCCTATCGCAAGTCCGATCCAGGCGTGAAGATCATTGCACACCCAGAGTGCCCGCCCGACGTCATCGCCATTTCGGATTTCACCGGCTCGACGTCGGGTATGATCAGCTGGGTCAAAACGAACCGGCCGAAGAAGGCACTACTGGTCACCGAGTGCTCGATGGCCTCCAACGTCGCTGCCGAAGCCCCCGATGTCGAGTTCGTACGCCCCTGCAATCTCTGTCCGCACATGAAGCGTATCAGCCTCGAAAAGATCTATGAAAGCCTTCTCTATATGCAGTACGAGGTGACGATCGATCCCGATGTCGCCGAGCGGGCCCGCCGCGCCGTCGAGCGCATGGTCAGTCTTACGAGCTAAGTCACTCTGCTTCTTCCGCCCCAAGGCGAGAAACGGACAGGGAAAGGTGCGAGCATCATGCCGGCCAGAAACAGCGATAGGTTGAGTCCGGGCTTCAAAGTTCCAACACCCGGCCTGGGACCCGGCGACGTTGTCGTTGTAGGTGCAGGACTGGCGGGACTTTTCACTGCGCTGCGCCTGGCTCCGATGCGCGTTACCGTCGTGGCCGCCGCGCGACTTGGCGAAGGTGCATCCAGCTCCTGGGCCCAAGGCGGAATTGCCGCAGCGGTCGGCGAAGGTGATTCGACAGAAGCGCACGCCCGCGACACCATTGCCGCCGGCGCCGGCATCGTCGACGAGACCGTTGCACGGACGGTTGCCAACGAAGCCCCCGACCGGATACGTGACCTTCTGATGTATGGTGTCCCCTTCGATCGGGATCTCGCTGGACACCTCGTGCTGTCGCGCGAAGCAGCTCATTCCACAAAGCGCATTGTCCGTGTCTCTGGCGATCGGGCCGGCCATGCCATCATGCAGGCGCTCATCTCAGCCGTGCGCGCTAGCCCAACAATCCGTGTGCTCGAGGGCTACGAGGCCGAAGATCTCATCGTCGAGGACGGCCGCGTAACCGGTTTGCGGCTCTTGCGGCCGAGCTCTCAAGGAAACGGAGTCTTCAATTTCATTCCGGCAAGCGCCGTCGTGCTCGCGACCGGCGGCACGGGTGCGCTCTACGCCGTCACAACAAATCCCAGCTACGCTCGGGGCGAGGCGCTTGCTTTCGCGGCCCGCGCCGGCGCCGTAATGTCGGACGCCGAATTTGTGCAGTTCCATCCCACCGCTCTCGACGTCGGTGCGGATCCTGCGCCGCTTGCCACTGAAGCGCTGCGTGGTGAAGGAGCTCTCCTCGTCAACCGTCACGGCGATCGCTTCATGACCCACCTCCACCCCGAGGCCGAACTTGCCCCGCGGGACTTAGTGGCGCGGGGGGTCACCGCAGAACTCGCTGCAGGACGCGGCGCATTTCTCGACTGCCGCAAAGCGATCGGAAAGCGTTTTGCGACGGCCTTCCCCACCGTCTTCGCGCATTGTAGAGCTGCCGGCATCGATCCGGCCACTCAGCTCATTCCGATTGCGCCAGCCGCACACTATCACATGGGCGGAATTGCCACCGATCTCAGAGGCCGAGCAAGCATTCCCGGCTTATGGGCCGCTGGCGAAGTTGCGGCTACGGGGCTCCACGGCGCCAATCGGCTGGCATCAAATTCACTGCTTGAGGCCGTCGTACTTGGCGCGCGCGTTGCAGAAGACATCAAGAGCACGATCGCACCCGAACGCGCGGAGCCCCTTGCCGAACTGACGATTGTTCCAACGGAACGAGCAAGAAACCGCTCACTGCGCGCCACCGCCACCGCTCGCCTAAGACGAGCGATGAGCGATTACGTCGGCGTCGTGCGCGACGCCGCGGGTCTTTCTAAAGCGCTCAGCATTCTCAAAGACATTGAGGACAATGCGGGCAACGACACCGTTCTCTCAAATATGGCGCTCGCCGGCCAAATCATTGCCGCCTCTGCGCTGCGCCGCAAGGAAAGCCGCGGAGCACATTTCCGCAGCGATTTCCCCGAAGCCAACTCACAGCTCGCAGAGCGGAGCAAGGTCACTCTCGAAAGTTTGGGGTTAATCGAGGCTGCGCCTCAGGCGACGCAGCAGGCCGCCATCGCAGGTCGGTGCAGATGACACCAAGACCTCAACCTGGTCTGATGCGGCTCCCAAAGCGGCTGATCCACCGCGCCGTGAACGAAGCGCTTGCCGAGGACCTGGGCCTGACCGGAGACATCACGACCGACGCAACAGTGCCTGTTGACGCAACGGCATCGGCCGCTTTCGTGGTTCGAAAGGCTGGTGTCATGTCCGGCATTGACGTTGCGCGAGCCACCTTTGCCGCGCTCGATCCCTCCCTGTCATTCGAGGCCAGGATTTCCGATGGCAGCGTCGTGAAAAGTGGCGAGACGATCGCGCGCATCAG
>CAZSNH010000196.1:0-5829 GCA_964607855.1 uncultured Hyphomicrobium sp.
GGTCATGTCGGTCATCAGCGCGTAGCGCGCACGTCCTACCGGCTGCTTCTCGTAGGCCCAAGTATACATGCGATCCACGAAGCGGGCCGCATCGGGACCGCGAATATCGAGGCCTCCGAGCGTCGAAACGTCAATAATGCCAGCGCTGTTGCGCACGGCGTTAACCTCCGCCTCGATGGCGGATGCGGCGTTCTCTTTGTGTCCGTAGTAGGCGGGGCGCATCCAAAGTCCGGCCACCATCATCTTGGCGCCAAGTTCAATATGGCGATCATACATGGCCGTCAGGCGAACGGGCTCGAACGCCCTTCCGGCCATGTGCGCGATTTTTTCCGGAATGAGTGGCGGACGAAACGTCGTTGTGCCAATCGACTCGAGCGTCTTTCCAGTTGCCCGGCCGACGATACGGATGGTGTTGAGATTGGCGTGGCGCCCCTGGCTGGGACCGAAGCCCTCCGTCGAGTACCGCTTGAGGAGTTGAATGTCGTCGTAGCCGTCCTTGACGGTATTCACGATGTCCTTGGTCTGGAGGTCCTCATCGAAATCGACGAAGTCCTTGGCGGCCTGGCTCGTAAAGATGGGATAGGGATGCGTGATGCTGGCCGCTTCCGGATCGGATACCGGATCGGTGCACGCCGAAGAAGAAGTCTTTCCCAGGATAGCTTCTGCTGCAGCTTGCCCGGCCCTGCGCGCGCTATCGCGCACAAGCGCACTCGACCAAACGCCACCCGCCGATCCGACAACGCTGAGCGACTTCGGCAGGCTCGCCGCGCGGTGCATATTGATGGCAGGGTCGTATTCTATCTTTGCGCCTAGATAACTTGCTAAATTGAGGGCGGGCGAATAGCCCACCGAAACCAGCACCACGTCGCACGCGATCCAATCGACGGCCGTCGCCGTCCGGCCTTCGCTCGTGATCTGAGAGACGCCGACGCTTTCGACACGGAATTTTCCTTTCGCGTCGACGAGGGTCGAACCCGGAATGACACCGAGACCGCGCTCGCGCGCGGCTTCTGTCACCCTTTGCGCTGGATTGGGGTTCAAATCGACGATCGCGGCGACCTCAATACCGGCGTCGACAAGGTCATGGGCGGCTTCGTATCCGAAGCGATTGGATGTGACGATGACGGCGCGCCTGCCGGGCTTCACGCCATAAAGGCGCATCAACCGTTGTGCGGCATCGGCAAACATGATGCCGGGCCGATCGTTGTTGTGGAACACGAGGGGCTGATCGAAGGCGCCAGTTGCCACAACCGTATGTTTCGTGCGGATCTTGTAAAGCCGGTTCCCTGAAATCGCAGACGCCCAATTTTCGGCAAAGAGCCCTGTGACAGCCGTGTTCGTCATGATCGTGAGCTTGGGTAGGCTTCCCGCCTTGGTGACGAGCGCCAACAATTGCGCCGAAGTCTGCGAACGGCCGTTCTCGCCGCGCCCGTAAAGCATCGATCCGCCGAGGGCCGGCCATTCGTCGATTAACAACGTCTCGGCGCCTGCCTCGGCCGAAGCAATAGCCGCCTCGAGACCCGCTGGTCCGCCCCCGACGACGAGCACATCGGTGAAAAGGTAGGCCTTGTCGTAGTACTTGTGGCCCGCATGCGGCTCAAGCCAGCCCAGCCCAGCGAGGTGGCGGATCGGCTTCTCCCAGAAGCGCCACGTCCAATTGGGACGGAAGAACGTCTTGTAATAGAAGCCGACAGGAAGGAAGCGCGCGAAGTATTCCATTCCGGCATAGAGGTCGTTTTTCAACGACCAGAGGCGGTTGATCGAGCGAACAGCAATGCCGTTCTGGAGCAAGTACCGATCGGCCCGCACGTTCGACTCCTCGGCTACCTGCACGAGCGTATTTGCATCATGCCCTGCCATGGTAAGAACGCCGCGCGGCCGGTGATACTTGAACGAACGCGAAAGCAGCAGTTGCTCTTCGGCATAAAGTGCGGACGCGATCACATCCCCGGCGTAGCCGTTGAAAAGCTTTTCGTCGAAGGTGAACGTCAACGGTTTCGTGCGATCGATGAGAAGGCCAAAATCAGGCCCGGCGAGACGTCCGCCCAACCCCGTGCTCATGCCGCTTCTCCCTTTTGACGAGAGAAGTAGGTATCCACCGTCATCGTCTCCAAGACCTCATCGGTGAGGGTATTGCGCCGAGCGATGAACCAGTAGTTGGTCGGACCGTGCAGCCACCATTCGTGGATCTCACCGGCAATGTTGCTTTCAAGAAAGAGGTATTCCGTCCATTCAGCATCCGTTGCCCGGTCCGGATCGGGCATGATCTTGACTTCTCCGCCCCATACGAATTCGGAGATGTTGCGCGGCCCATTAAGCGGGCAATTCAGAATTTTCATCGCTGCCCCCTAATGCCCGACCGATGCCGCACCCTTCTCACCTACGAGATCGAACGAACCGAAGCGAGAGAGGGAGAACGGTTTCAGGAGGTCGGGCTGCTTGCCGGTGGCTACACACTCGGCCATCCTTACGCCGCAGACAGGCGTGGCTTTGAAGCCCCAGGTGCCCCAGCCCGCATCTATGTAGTAATTCTCGACCGGCGTAAGACCCATAACGGGTGAGAAATCGGGCGTCATATCAGCCATGCCGGCCCATTGCCGCAAAATCCGGAGCTCGCCGAGGAACGGGAAGAGTTCCAGCATGTGCCCCATGAGACCTTCCTTGAAATCGAGCGTGGAGCGCGTCGAGTAGAGACCATAGGGATCGGTAGCCCCGCCCATGACCATCTCGCCGCGTGCCGACTGCGAGATGTAGACATGAAGCGAGCCAGAGACGACGATCTGATCGAGGATGGGTTTCACAGGTTCGGAGACACAGGCCTGCAAGGGAATCGTCCGTATCGGCAATTTCAGACCCACCATGCGTGCAACGTGGCTCGAGGAGCCCGCGACCGCCTGCATGATCTTTCCAGCATGGATGGTGCCGCGCGTTGTCTCGACGCCGGTCGCGCGACCGTTCTCGACGAGGATTTTCTTCACTTCGGTGTGCGGGTGAACTTCGACGCCGAGGCGCATAGCCTCCTTGGCGTAGCCCCAAGCGACCGCATCGTGGCGCGCGATCGCTCCGGGCGGATGATAGAGTGCGCCGAGAATGGGATAGCGCACGTCATCGGACACGTTAATGACCGGGCACAAGCGGGCGACCTCGGTGGCATCAATGACTTCTGAGTCGACACCGAGGTGCTTATTCACTTCGGCACGCCAGCGGGCTGTGCGCATGGCGGCGTCCGTATGCGCAAGCGTGAAATGCCCGCGCTCGGTATACATGACGTTGATGTCGAGTTCGGTCGATAGCGTGCGGAAGAGTTCGACCGATTCCTTGTAGAAAGCGACGCCTTCGGGCGTCAGATAGTTGGCCCGAACGATGGTCGTGTTGCGCGCCGTGTTGCCCCCTCCGAGATAACCTTTGTCGAGGACACAGACATTCTTAATGCCGTGACGGGACGCGAGATAATAAGCCGCCGCGAGCCCGTGCCCGCCGGCGCCGACAATAATGACGTCGTAGGTCTTGCGAAGCTCGGAGGGCCACCGGAAGTGCGGCGCATCGGGGTGCCTGCCACTGAGACCGTACTTCAGAAGGGACAGAGGCATTTGCGGTTCCGGCCGTTCGATTTTGTGAGGGGGAAGGCCCCCGTTTTAGCCTGCCGACACGTAATGCAACAATATTTCCCCTAGTTCAAGATCGGACCAAAGGGTGGCCGTTCTCACCCCATCCGGGCTCAAAATAGGCCCAAAAATGGGGGTTGCAACACGAGGTTCTTGACAACTTGCGGCAGCCTGACGCAGTTTGTTTTCCGCAAATACAAAAGAGTTGCCTGTGAGGCAACCAACCGCCGCAGCTTTCGCGCAGCTCAATAGGGGAGAAATTATGCAGCAAAAATCGCCTGATCCGCGGATCGAGGCAATGTACTCCGGCGACCGCCGGTGGGCATTGCTAGCGCTCACAGTGTTGTGGGCGAGCTATTTATACGTCGTTTGGAAGATCGTACCGGAAGCCACGTCGAGCAACACACTCATCGCGCTTCTGATCAGCGGCGGCCTCGTACTGCTGTTCAACACCGCGGCCATCATTGCCATGCTGAAACACTACGCCGAGGACAAGAATCACATCTACGGCCTCGATCTTCACTACCTCGACATCCAACGCAAGTCGCGCGGGTAAGGGAAATCGGTCATGGCAAAATACAACCCTCCGGAACAATCGAAGGCTGGTCAGCTCTTCGATGCGCTCTTCCTCCTCGCTCTCGTTTTTGCTGCCCTCTTCGCACCCCTTTATTTGAAATTAGCTGGAGGTGGCAAGACGTCTCTCGAGTTTGCCGACAAGACCTGGGCAGGCATGAATCAAAACGAAACCATGGTCGCTCAATGGGACAAACTCGGCCTCGCGAAAGACGAAGCTGGCGCAATCCCTCAAGGAACGATCGACATGATCGCATCTCGCTTCGATTATGCGTTCGATCCGATCAACCTTGTGCTGACAGCGCTTCTCGTGATCGCCTACTTCTACATCGTCCTTCACTGGTCGAAGAAGGAGTACCGCGACGTCATCGATGAAAAGTTCAACAACAAGTAGTCTCGAGAGAAACAGATGAGCGAATTTCAAATGCTCGAATATGCCGCTTGGGGCATCTCTGTCCTGCTCGGCCTTTGGATGCTGATCAATATGATCAGAACCGACAGCTCGTACTCTGAGGAACTTCTGACCTCGTCGCGCGAAGGTGAAATCGACGACACTCTCATCATCGATCCGCCCCACCAGGGAGGTCACAAATGAGCCAAACAACTGCCATTCACGGCGAAAAAATATCGCTCCTGCGCGTATTGGGCCCTGGTCATGTATGGGCACTGGGCGTCGGCATCGTTCTCGTCGGCGAGTTCATGGGTTGGAACTTCTCTGTCGGCAAGGGTGGCGCGATCGCTGCATTGATCGCCTGCTTCGTTGCCGGGCTTCTTTACACTTGCGTCGCCATGATCGACTCAGAGGTGACATCAACGGTGGCGGCGGCCGGTGGCCAGTACGCACAGGCCAAGCACATCATTGGTCCATTGATGGCCTTCAACGTCGGCCTCTTCCTGGTGTTTGCATACACCATGCTGGAGGCCGCTAACGCCATCACGCTCGGCTATCTCGTGCAAACGGTGGGAGGAATGGCGGGCTTCACGGAAGTCCACGACAAACCGTTCATCGTGTTGACGATCGTATTCCTAGCCTGGCTCAATTATCGCGGGGTGTTCGCAACGCTCACCTTCAATCTCGTCATCACGGCAATCGCCTTCATTTCGATTCTCATCTTGTTTGCGGCCGTGACCGCACCCTTTGCCATCACGGAAATGAAGCATTCTGAATTGCTGACCGGTCTACCCTACGGCTGGCTCGGCGTGCTGGCAGCCCTTCACTTCGGCCTCTGGTACTACCTCGGCATCGAGGGCACGACGCAGGCGGCCGAAGAAGTACGCTCGCCGGCGCGCGCGCTCCCGCTCGGCACCATGACGGGTATTATCACGCTACTCATCGCCGCCGTCATGACCTGGTACATCTGTGCTGGTCTGATGCCGTGGGAGTACCTCGGGCAGGCTGTCACACCGCTCTTCGATGCGGCGCGGCTCACCGACTCGACGATTCTGATGGTGCTCCTCTTCATCGGCACCATCTTCTCGACGCTTGCGTCGGCCAATGGCTGCATCAACGACGCCTCGCGCGCGTGGTTCTCCATGGGACGGGATCGATACCTGCCGACGTGGTTCGGAGCTGTGCATCCCAACTACCGCACACCTTATCGCTCGATCGTGTTCCTGGTTCCCGTTGCGCTCATCTTCGCCTACTATGCAC
>CAZSNH010000197.1:0-5817 GCA_964607855.1 uncultured Hyphomicrobium sp.
ATCTTGCGCTGAATCACGGTATCACTCGTTGGTGCGAGATGACGCTGGGCCAGACTGCAATTTCGACTTTCGTCTACTGACAGCCCTTGTTAGAAGGGCGCGGCGCGTACCCGTCTGTTTATGATCCTGCGGCGCCACCACCGCTGAGGCCCTGCTTGCGCAGCCGAGTTTCCCAGCAGGGATAAAACCTCAGTTTTCGAATGGTGAGCCCGATCCGATCCCAGGCGTGCACGTCAGCATTGGGGTAACCTGCTACGCAGGACGGTTTGGTTCAGCAACGGGCAAAACATGGCAAAAATGGGCAACGGTACCGGCCTCAAAGAGCGGGCAATTCATCCGGGAGCCGGACGGCGGAAAGCCGCGCTCCATCCCAAGGGCCGCTTCCTCAAGCCCGAAGAAACCGATGCCGTCGTCAAGATCATCGGACCAGGTCCTTACGAACGCGCGCTCCTCATCGAATATCTGCACCAGATCCAAGATACCGTAGGCTGCTTGCCTGCCGCCCACCTCCATGCCCTCGGTGAGCTCGTGCGCGCTCCGATGGCCGAGGTGTATGAGGTCGCCACCTTCTACGCCCACTTCGATGTCGTGCAAGAAGGTGAGGAACCTCCGCCGGCGACAACAATCCGCGTTTGCGACAGCCTCTCATGCATGCTGGCGGGCGCCGAGAAGCTGCTTGCTGCGCTCGGATCGGAAGATCTCGAAGATGTGCGCATCCTACGCGCGCCCTGCATCGGCGCCTGTGACGTCGCACCTGCCGTCGAAGTCGGTCACCGCCAGGTCGACAAAGCAACCGTCGCGAAAGTCAAAGCGGTCCTCAAGGGCGGCGATACACACCCCGACATGCCGCAATACAAAGGCCTCGAGGAATACAGGAAAGAAGGCGGCTATAAGGTTCTCACCGAGTGCGTCTCGGGCAAGCGTAAGGTCGAGGACGTTATTGCCACGCTGTCAGATGGCGGACTGCGCGGACTCGGCGGCGCCGGCTTCCCCACGGGGCGCAAGTGGATGTACGTACGCGCCGAGAAAGGACCGCGCCTGATGGCCGTCAACGGCGACGAAGGCGAGCCCGGCACATTCAAGGACCGCTTCTACCTCGAACGCAACCCGCACCAGTTCCTCGAAGGCATGCTGATTGCGGCCTGGGCGGTCGAAGCCGAGGAAGTCTTCATCTATATGCGCGATGAGTATCCGGCCGTCCTCGAAATTCTCCGCAAGGAAGTCGCCGAGCTTGCGAAGGTGGGACTTTCCAAGCACACCAAGGTCTCGATTCGCCGCGGCGCCGGCGCCTACATCTGCGGCGAAGAAAGCGCGATGATCGAAAGCATAGAGGGCAAGCGTGGCTTGCCGCGGCATCGTCCACCCTATGTCGCGCAAGTCGGTATATTCAATCGACCAACGCTCGTGAATAACGTTGAGACGCTCTACTGGGTCCCGCCGATCCTGGAAAAGGGCGCCAAATGGTTTGGCGATCAGGGTAAGAACGGCGCCAAGGGCAATCGCTCCTACTCAGTGTCGGGCCGGGTGAAGAACCCCAAGGTTATGCTCACCGCTGCCGGAACTACGGTCAATGAATTGATCGAACTGTGCGGTGGCATGCTCGATGGCCACAGGTTCAAGGCCTACCTGCCCGGCGGTCCCTCGGGCGGCATTCTTCCAGCCTCCATGGGCGATCTCCCGCTCGATTTCGGACAGCTCGAAAAGTACGGCTGCTTCGTGGGCAGCCATGCGGTCGTAATTCTGTCCGACAAGGACGACATGAAGGCTGTGGCTCTCAATCTGCTCAAGTTCTTCGCAGATGAAAGTTGCGGCCAGTGCACGCCCTGCCGAAACGGAACCGAAAAAGCAGTGAAGCTGATGTCTGAAAAGAAATGGGATCAGGGTCTTCTCAAGGATCTCTCACAGGTCATGGCGGACGCTTCAATCTGTGGCCTTGGCCAAGCTGCTGCGAATCCGATCGTCTCGGTGATGAAATATTTCCCTGAGGACCTCGAATCGTGAAGTTCGAATTTGGCAAGGACTTCTGGGACTACCTGTTCCGGATACTCTCAATCGTACTCGTGCCTCTCACTGTTGCCGGCATGGGCTGGTACTGGACGCGCTGGCAGCAGAACGTCAACGATCTGAAAAGCATGATTGATCTCGTAACCGACAAGTCGCCGGAAAAGCAGAAGTACGGCATCGCGATGTTCGAGTATCTTGCCAAGAACGGCAAGGTGCC
Source organism: uncultured Hyphomicrobium sp. (assembly GCA_964607855.1). Taxonomy (GTDB): domain Bacteria; phylum Pseudomonadota; class Alphaproteobacteria; order Rhizobiales; family Hyphomicrobiaceae; genus CAZSNH01. Next base: position 2,222 of record CAZSNH010000197.1, read on the forward strand.
GGTCGAATTTCTTGCCGCCCAGATCGACTACGCAACATCGGCCGAGAACCATGAGCTCTTGCCAATGCTCGAGGTCGCCATCCAGAGCGCTGCCGTTGAGAACCCTGAAGTCGCCGAAGCCTATCGGATAGCGCTGCAACGCCGCCCGGCGCGCGTTTTTATCCATGTGCCGGACGATGCCACCTACAATTGTCTTGTCATCCTGCGCGACAGCTTTAAGGACACAGACAAGGCCAGCATCCGCTTCCCAGCCGTGCGTAAATACGCGGGCTACAAGGACTCGAACCAGGAACTGCGCTACTTCCACGCCGAGGACACGGCAAAGGCCGCTCAAATTGCTGGGCTTTTTGGAACTCTCGGACTAGAACTTGCCTTAAAGGATCTGTCCACCACAGAGTGGGCGGCAAGCAACGCGTCGAACAGCTACGAGCTGTGGTTCAGCGGCAAGATCGTGCCGCCCCTGTGTCAGCCAAAGGTTACAAACTAGACGAGACGGTCGCCTGTTCTGATATTCTGATATAATGAATTCGAGGACTTTGGAGCCCTGAATTAATGAGCGAAAAGATCAAGTTCCTACTCGATGGCCGGGAAGTCGAGGCCGAGCCGGGGGAGACCATCTGGCAAGTTGCCAAGCGCCAAGGAACGACGATCCCGCACTTGTGCTGGCTCCCGGAACCCGGCTATCGCGCCGACGGCAACTGCCGGGCGTGCATGGTCGAAATTGAAGGCGAGCGCGTGCTCGCGGCCTCCTGTCAGCGCAAGGTTTCGAACGGACTCAAAGTCAAAACGGCGAGCGAACGGGCCAAGAAATCGCGTGAAATGGTGTTCGAGCTGCTGCTCGCCGACCAGCCGGCCAAGACCCAATCTCGGGACCCGAACTCCAAGTTCTGGAATTGGGTGAATGAGATGGGCATCGCCACCACGAGCCGGCTCCCCAAGGGAGAGAAGCCGCCATTCGATGGTTCGCATCCTGCGATCGCCGTGCATCTCGATGCCTGCATCAACTGCGGCTTGTGCGTGCGCGCCTGCCGCGAAGTCCAGCACAACGACGTCATCGGCATGGCCTATCGCGGCCACATTTCGAAGGTCGTTTTCGACTTCGATCAGGATATGGGGGCTTCAACGTGTGTCGCCTGCGGCGAGTGCGTGCAGGCTTGTCCGACCGGCGCGCTGATGGAAGCCAATCTGCTCGACAAGACGAGTGGCAAACGCATCGCATTCGAAGAAAGGGCCGTCGACACGCTTTGCCCCTACTGCGGCGTCGGCTGCCAAACCAAGGCCTACGTTAAAGACAACAAGATCCTCTACATCGATGGCCGCGACGGCCCGTCCAATCGGAACCGCCTCTGTGTCAAAGGCCGCTTCGGCTTTGACTACATCCACCATCCGGATCGCCTCACGGTTCCGCTCATCCGCCGCGACGATGCCCCCAAACGCGGCGACCTGCAGGTCGATCCCAAGAATCCCTGGAGCGTCTTTCGCGAAGCAAACTGGGAGGAGGCCCTCGCCAAGGCCGCAGGCGGACTGAAAACGATCCTCGATCGCGATGGCGGGGAAGCACTCGCCGGCTTCGGTTCGGCAAAGTGCTCGAACGAGGAGGCTTACCTCTTCCAGAAGCTCATCCGTCAGGGTTTCGGCACCAACAACGTCGACCATTGCACGCGTCTCTGCCACGCCTCGTCGGTTGCGGCTCTCATGGAAGGATTGAATTCGGGTGCCGTGACGGCCCCGTTCATGGCCGCAAAAGATGCCGAATGCATCATCGTGATTGGCGCGCGCCCAGCTGAGAACCATCCTGTCGCGGCAACCTTCCTTCGCGACGCCGCCAAGCGGGGCGCCAAATACATCATCCTTGATCCGCGCGGCCGCACAACGGGCGTCCAGCGTTATGCCTCGCATGTTCTGCAGTTCAAGCCAGGCACCGACGTCGCGCTATTGAACGGCATGCTGCACACCATAGTCGAGGAGAAGCTCTACGACGAGCAGTACATCCAGGCCCACACCGAGGGCTTCGAGGCACTAAAGAAGAAGGTCAAGGACTTCAGCCCTGAGAAGATGGAGGCCGTTTGTGGAGTTCCGGCCGCCACCGTGCGCGAAGTGGCTCGCATTTATGCGAAGTCGCGCGCATCCATCATCTTTTGGGGCATGGGTATTTCGCAGCACGTGCACGGCACCGACAATTCGCGCTGCCTCATAGCGCTCGCACTCGTCACCGGCCAGATCGGCCGTCCCGGCACGGGTCTGCATCCCCTTCGCGGACAGAACAACGTGCAGGGCGCATCCGATGCCGGCCTCATCCCGATGGTTTACCCCGACTATATTTCGGTTGAAGACCCGCAAACGAAACAGTTCTATGAAGAACTCTGGGGACGCAAGCTCTCCGACAAGAAGGGGCTCACCGTCGTCGAAATCATCAAGGCCATCCTCGCCGGCAACATCAAGGGCATGTACATCCAGGGCGAGAACCCCGCAATGTCGGATCCCGATGCCGCGCATGCGCGAGAAGCACTCGCCAAGCTCGAGCACCTTGTCGTGCAGGACATTTTCCTCACTGAGACAGCCTGGCATGCCGACGTCGTGTTGCCATCTTCGGCACACGCGGAAAAGTGGGGAACGTTCACGAACACCAACCGGCAGGTTCAGATGGCCCGCCCGGTCGTCTCGCCGCCGGGCCAGGCGCGCCAGGATTGGGAGCTCATTCAGGAGATGGCGCGCGGCATTGGTCTCAAATGGGACTACAAACATCCGCGCGAGGTCTTTAGCGAGATGGCGAAGTGCATGCCCTCTCTGAAAAACATCACGTGGGAGCGCGTCGACAAGGAAGACTCGGTTACCTATCCCTGCGACGCACCCGACAAGCCCGGCAACGAAATCATCTTCGGCGACAGATTCCCGACGAAGTCAGGCCGCGCCAAGATCGTGCCGGTCGAGGTCTCGCCGCCGGCCGAGTTGCCCGACGCGAACTATCCGTTCGTGCTCACGACGGGGCGCATGCTGGAGCACTGGCACACGGGCTCCATGACCCGGCGTGCGACCAACCTCGACAGCCTCGAGCCTGAAGCGGTCGCGGGATTGAACCCCAAGGATCTCCAGCGCATGGGGATTTCGCCTGGCGAGATGATCCGCGTTTCGACGCGCCGGGGCGACATCGTTCTTAAAGCTCGTCAGGACCGGGAAGTCGCGGTCGGCATGGTATTCATCCCATTCTGCTTTGCGGAAGCTTCGGCCAATATGCTGACCAATCCGCAGCTCGATCCGATGGGCAAGATCCCCGAGTTCAAGTTCTGCGCTGCCAAAGTCGAGCGCGTGATGCCGAAAGCCGAAGCTGCTGAATAGGGCCAGCAACAGTTGGCGAAATGATAAAGGCGGGCTTGAGGCCCGCCTTTTTTTGCCCCGCCTGTTACGTCACGAGAAGAACGGAACCCTCGATGAGATCGAGGGCAGCCCGGCCCTTTGCCAGTGGCGGCATCAATATCCCCTGCGCTTCGGCAATCACAAAGCCAGCCCGGAGACCACGGAGAATTTCGGCGATCGAGTTCGGTGTGCCCTGGCGAATGCTGAGCATCGAGACGTGGGCCATGCCTTGTTCGCCGAGC
>CAZSNH010000198.1:0-230 GCA_964607855.1 uncultured Hyphomicrobium sp.
CTGTTCGTTGTTCTCGTCGAAAAAGAAGACGTTGGCTTGGCCCACTTTCTTGCCGATCAGATGGACGCGGTTGGTTGATTGCACGACAGCGTCCATGATTTCCGCAGACGAGACCATGACATCGCGGAGATTGCGCGGCAGCTCGACCATCATCGCTTTGTTGCGGCCGAGCTTGATCGAGCGCGAGGCGGGCAACCTGTCACTTTCCTTGATCCGGAGAACGGACTGGT
>CAZSNH010000198.1:247-5787 GCA_964607855.1 uncultured Hyphomicrobium sp.
GAACGTGGACTGGCCTGACTCGTCGGCAGCAATTGAGCTATGGACGCCGAAGAGCGCCGCTCCGAGCAATGCCGCAAGCGCTAGAACTGTTCGGCCACACTTAGGCCCCTTGAGAATAGACATATGTTATCGCCTTCCGACGAGCTACGTTGCATGGGGTACTCACGCAAATTTCGAGTACTCAGTTCACGCCGTACGCACGCGACTTCACGCCGTAACGCAGCATTCGGATGGCGTTTCCGTTCTCGGTTCTTTTTGTCAGGTTCTCACCCGCTGTGGGCCCGGAACCTTCACCATTGATGTCGGCGATCGAGCGCAGAGCCAGCGAGATCTCGCCCATCGAGTTTGCGAGTGCGAGGAGCTCAGCCTGACGGGGCGTCAGTTCAAGCGTCGCCGTGTTGGCGGCGCCCTCGGCCGATTTTTTGCCTTCCTTCGATTCGATCTGCTGTCCGATCGCGAGCACGCGCACGTTGCGGAACAGCGTATCGCTGATATGTTCTTCTGAGCCGCCCTTGCCGCGCAACTGGCGCGTCAGGATGACGTCGACATGATCGTTGGGAAGGATAAGACGGCCAACGGCAGTCTCTTCCTTGATTTTCGTTGACACCGCCCGCATGCCGGCGGGCAGGATGGCGGCAAGAATGCCGCCTTGGCCAGCCTTCACGAGCTTCTGGGTCGTGATTGGCTCGCCGGAAAGTATAGGCGAGCGGGCGACGGCGCCGGAAAGGTCGGTCATGGCGCGGGGGCCCGATTTCTTGGTGATGAGAGCCGGCGTCAAGGCATCTTCAGGCCAGGACTGCCAGCGGAATAGGCTTTCGTTGGCCACCTGGCCGAGCGAGATATCGGCGCGCGCGACGAGAACCTCGGTGGTGTTGACCTTGACTTCAACCTTCTTCTCGACCTGCGGCTTGTTGACGAGACCCTTCACCATGACGAAGGCGAGAACGCCTGCAGCGCCGGCTACTCCAAGTCCGATAAGTTGAGCGCGTTTCATCAGCCCACAGTTCCTCTCAGTAGGAGGCCTTCACCTCACCTTGGGCCGGATTGTGAGGGAGAATTGTCAATGCCGAGTTAACTGACGAACCAGATCAAGTCAGTGTTCGGCCGACGAATCTCTTAGATTTCAACTCGAGAACGCCGCGAACCACGACGTATCGGGATACATTTTCAGAGCCGCCGCAGCGATCGCGATCCCATAAGGAATGCCACAATTTTTTTGATGCAGCCGTTCGGCCCAGGCGGGAACGGGGATGCCGGGTACGGGAATGCGCCGGTAAAGGAGAATCGCCACCGCGAGAACACCGCCGAATACGGCAACCTGGGCAAAGTACATGAGGAGGTTGTCGGAGCCGAACCAGAGAGCTGCCGCAGCCATGAGCTTGGCATCGCCACCTCCGAGCCAGCCGAGTGAAAAGAGGACGATACCAACACCGAGCACAGAGATGCCGGTGGCAAGGTGAATGAAGATATCCTGCATCGACAGGCCCGCGAGCGGGGCTGCAATGGCAAACGCGGCGACAAGGAACAGAGAGATCCTGTTCGGGATCGTCATTGTGAGGAGATCCATGGCGCCGGCGAATGCCATGGCTGCCGGAAACGCGAGCAAAAGCAAGTATTCGGTCACGCGGCAGAACTCCCAACGCAAACGGAGCCGATCGGAGTGAGATTGTTGCAGATGCTGGTAAACAAAATTCTAAGTCAGGTGGGCTGCCGCCGAAATCTGCAAGGCCTTAGAGGCTCGTGCCGACTTCCGTCATGCGGTTATTGAAGGCGGGAGCGATCTGATTGAGGCCCGTGATAATGCCAATCCCGACGATGAGAGCAATGAATGCATATTCAATCGCGGTTGCACCCTGCTCGTCCGCCAGGAATTTCGTCAGAAGGATCGCCATTACTCCGTTCTCCCCGAAACGCGTAGATGTTTGTCCAAGACTACTGTTTGGTGTGGCACTCGTCTGCGCGGGTACCGCACCTCTTTTTTTGTCTGAAGTTAGTCCGTCTAATACTAAGAATTCGTGCAGTATTTCGGCTTTCAACCTGGATACTTTACAGTGTGTTTTTTTCGCCGAAGGGCGCCTCCTACATTCCTAAAAAAAGAAAGCCACTTGGTATGGCCAAGTGGCTTTCTCTTTCCATGGCCGAACTGCGGGACGGGGTTACGCCCCGCAGTTTCCTGTGAAGGCTCTGAGAGCCCTGCGAGGCTGCCAATTAGAGGTTCGTGCCAACTTCCGTGAACAGGTTGTTCAGGTTGTTCTTGAGGCCCGAGAGGCCGGTAATGATGCCAATGCCCACGATAGCTGCGATGAGGCCGTATTCGATCGCGGTTGCGCCCGACTCATCCTTCACAAAACGAGCAACGAAGTTCATGTGTCTTTCTCCCAGTTACTGGTGTCTTACGTCTGATCCAGTTCACAGCTTGGCGCCCAGGCCTCGCGTTCGAACTGCCAGCAACCTACACCCCAAACTTTTAAAACCAGGTAAAAATCACAGTATAGCACGTAAACTCATCCTGCAAAACATTTAATAATAAGCAATCAATCATGCAGGACAAAGAATACAATAAGTAATACTGAACAATACCTATGCTAATATTATATTAAGGCTGCAATTATACATGTCTTTCTTCAATGAAGGTTGTTTAATAATTTGTTTTTCCGAGCATGAGTGGTTCGGATGTCGAGTTGCATTTGAAGTTTGAGCAATTACGGCGGGTTTCGAGGTCTCAAGGACCGCATCCTGTGGTCTGAAAGTCATCGCGGGCACTTGTCGTTGGGTTTTCTGACAGGTGCGTCATGAAGTCATCGCGGCGCGTTGGGAGGTCGATTTTCCCTAAGCGTCGGCAAGGAAGATCCTCCATTCGAGCACGCCGGTGCACCTGTCATCTCTCGATAGATCAACCGTTTGCACTTCATTCACCTTTTCCTGACGTAATGGGATCGAGAAGCACGCTCATGAAGGAGCCCCAGGATGCCTCCCCGCAAATTCGATGGCCTTGTGCGCACATTCGGGATGGCCGCGATCATTCTTCTCTCGGCCGCAGCACCCGTTTGGGCGGAAGATCTCGTGGTTGTTTATGATCAGTCGCAGCTGCTGCGCCTGCCGCGGCCTGCGAGCGAGATCATTGTTGGCAATCCCTCAATCGCCGATGTCACCGTTCAGGGCGGCAATCTTCTGGTTGTTACGGGCAAGACTTTTGGCGTCACCAACATCATTGCACTCGACGCCGAGAAAAACGTCATCCAGGATCAGCGTGTGCTGGTGCGTCGCGATGAGCGCCGGACCGTCAATCTTCATAAAGCCGGATTGCGGCAGTCCTACAGCTGCACGCCAAATTGTTCGCCGATGCTCACCATTGGTGACGAGAACAACTATTTCGACATGGTCACGAAGCACAATACCGCGAAAACCGGTTTCTCCGACAAGGGTGATGCCGGTGGCGCTGCACAGGGCGGGCAATAGCCGAGCCCTCGAGCTCTCATGCTCGCTTTAACAAGGCTCTTATATCGTCTCTTGGATATAACGGGCCGCTTCAGCTGGAGCGGCCTTTTTTGCTATCTATGCGAATGGGCGGGAAAACGCGGCGGAACGACCGCGGTCGGCGGATCGCTGCGAATTGTCCAAGTATTTGTGACGGAATCTCATGCTGAATAAAGACTGAAACGGAGTACGCGGTTGTTTACCAATGAGGGAGAATTGCCGCCAAGTTAAGAAATCCTTCACCCCAACAAAATTAGATCGAATATTGCCAAGTTTCTGTATGGGGTGCAGGTGATCATGATGTGTGGCTCGCTTGTCGGACGCGCTTGCAGCCGTCTTCTCGGTCATGTGCGGCTGTTTCGCCGTTGGCGTGGCGACGAAAAGGGTACGACAGCCATCGAGTTCGCGATGGTCTCTGCACCATTCATGCTTCTTGCCTTCGGCATCATGGGCATTGGCCTGCAGTTTTTCACCATCAACGCACTCGAACAAGGCGTGAGCTCCGCGGCGCGCAGGATCCGCACGGGTACCGCTCAGACGGGAACAATCATCGCGGGCCAGACCGACGATACGACATTGGCCGACTTCAAGCAGCTCGTTTGCGAAGAATCCGGCTCCTACATTTCCTGCAACTCCAAGCTCGTCGTTCATGTGCAGTCGGGGGCCGAGTGGGCCGACATTGTGCCTGTCAACTGCGTAACAAACGGCAACCTCACACCGCAGACCGGCGCCGACTCGGACAAGCTCGTAGACTATTCGGGGGGCGCCAACCAAGTCGTGCTTGTGACGGCTTGTTACGAGTGGGATCTCGGCGGCGAGATGTGGCAGAAATTCTGGAACCTGCTGGCGGCTGGCGCGTGGAGCCACGGGGAAGAAGCCAATGAGGCTGGCAAGGTCATTGTTCAGGCCGTCGCAACCTTCCGAACGGAACCTTATGAATAAGATGGAGTTCCACTTTCGAATTCCATTAATCGCAGCAGAGATACTCAGGTGGCGTGATGGTTCGCAACTTCATTCGCAACAAATTTGATAACGCAAAGCGCCTCAGCGGGCGCGTGCGGAATAACATAGAAGGCATCGCCGCAGTCGAATTCGGATTTATCGCGCCGATCATGCTGTTGATGCTCGTCGGCACCGCGGAGGTGAGTCGCGCCGTCACCATCGACCGCCGCTTTGGGTTGGCAACTTCGATGATCGCAGATCTCGTCACCCGCGAAGAAGACATGACTGCGGCGAACCTCCTCAAGATTTACGACATCGTCGAGCACGTGATGGGCAATTACGACAACGGCTCAATGAAAGTTTCCGTCATTCCTGTGAAGGCTAACCCTGCGGATGCAAGCGATACCCGCGTCTATGCGGAAGCAACCAACCGGCCGCCGTTGAATGGCGGTGTTGATGAGCGTGAGCTCGGCGATGCCTATGCGTTGGCGGAAGACATGATCTCCGCAGGTGCAACGGTGATCGTGGTCAAGGCCGAGTACACCTTCAATCCCATCTTTCTCAACTACGTGTTTGGCAACGCGACGTGGCAGGACACGGCCATTCTCAGTCCGCGCAACAGCTGCGTCGATTTTGACGACAACAACTGCGTAGCTGACATTTTCGAATGATTTGCTCGCTGCGACGTTGAGCGCCAAGCGTCGCGCTGCCCTCTGGCAGAGGCGTCCCGATTACATTCAATGCTGAAGTAGAACTGTTTTCTGAAAAGTGAAGGTCATTAGGCCTTGCGCCCAGGCCGCACCACCCTAATTTGGGGGTAGGTTCGATTGCCCTCTGGGCCTGGGTGGTATGGGACGACGGTCTGTTCATACGGCAGAAGAGCTTCGCGAGTTGATTTTACAGGCCTCTACGGAGCTGATTGAGCAGCATGGGCTGGGTGGACTTTCGGCGCGCGAAATCGCCCGCCGGATCGATTATTCGCCCGGTACGCTCTACAACGTTTTCCACAATCTGGATGATCTTGTTCTCACTATTGAAGGCCGGCTTCTCGATCGGCTCGCGGCGCGACTGGACGAGGTTGCGGAGCGCGTCAGCAATCCACGGGAGCGACTGCTGAAGCT
>CAZSNH010000199.1:0-1444 GCA_964607855.1 uncultured Hyphomicrobium sp.
TGCCCGCTGGACGATGACCCTATCCCCAACTCGGATGTCCTTGCGCGCGATCTCGTCTTCGTTGTGGAGTGTCGCATTCGATACGACGACACCGCCCACAGTGACCGGCTCGAGCTTGGCAACGGGGGTCAACGCACCCGTCCGCCCGACCTGGATCTCGATTGCATTGAGGATGGTTGATACCTGTTCGGCTGGAAACTTGTGGGCCGTCGCCCAGCGCGGGCTGCGAGAGACAAAACCCAGTCGCTCCTGCAGACTGAGGTCGTTCACCTTGTAGACGACGCCATCGATGTCATAGCCGAGGGTGGCGCGCTCCTCACCAAGATTGGCGTAATAGTCGAGCATCTCCTCGACGGTTTCGCAAAGGCTCATGAGCGGGTTCGTCGGCAAGCCCCAGCTGCCGAAGGCCTTGATGACCCCAAATTGGGTGTCCGCCGGCAACCCAGAAATCTCGCCCCAGGCATAGGCAAAAAACTTGAGCGGCCGCGATGCGGTAATGGCTGGATCGAGTTGGCGCAACGAGCCTGCAGCCGCATTGCGTGGATTGGCGAAGACTTTGCCGCCAGCCTTTTTTTGTGCCGCATTAAGGGAAGAAAAGTCCTTGTGCGACATGTAAATCTCGCCGCGCACTTCGACGATGCGGGGCAGCCCGCCACCTGAGAGCAGCTGCGGAATCTCGGCAATCGTTTTCACATTCTCGGTGACGTTCTCCCCTTCGGTGCCGTCTCCGCGCGTGGCAGCCGCGACCAGCCGGCCATTTTCGTACCGGATCGAGATCGAAAGACCGTCGATCTTGGGCTCGGCGACGAATTCGAGTTTTTCTTCCGATCTCATGCCGAGGAAGCGGCGCACACGCTCGACGAAGTCGACGACATCCTCGTCACTGAACGCGTTGCCGAGTGACAGCATGGGAACGGCGTGACGGATTTTACCGAAACCCTCGCTAGGTGCGGCGCCAACACGATGTGTCGGACTTTCGGAAAGGACGAGATCGGGAAAACGGGCTTCGATGTCGAGGTTGCGCTGGCGAAGCGCATCATACTCGGCGTCAGAAATCTCGGGCGCATCGGCCTGGTAATAAAGCGCGTCATGACGGGCAATTTCGGCGGCCAGCCGGACGAGCTCCTTCCGGGCTTGCTCAGCCGTGAGATTCTCGACTGCAATGGTCTCCGTCTTTTTCTTGGACATGATGCGCCATCGGCAATTGCTGCTCGGGTGCGGCCCGGGCAGGTGTGCCCGTCATAAATAGCGTCAATGAGAGAGGGCGCAACCGGCCGATTGCGCGAGACTTAGCCTGTCCCGCCGAGCGACATCTTGGGGATGGCCTTCCAGGTCTTGGAAATCCATGATTCCCCATCGTCACGAGGCGCGAGTCCGTCGGACTGGAGAAGCACGTAGGCGTCCTTGTACCACTTCGACTGCGGGAAATTGTGACCCAGCACAG
>CAZSNH010000199.1:1454-5765 GCA_964607855.1 uncultured Hyphomicrobium sp.
CCGCCGTTTGGGCTTCATTCTTCACGCCGAGGCGCATATAGGCCTCCGTGAGGCGCATCAAGGCTTCCTCGACATGGGCCGTCGTCTGGTATTCGGTGACGACTGTCTTGAAGCGATTGATCGCGGCAGCGTAATTGTTTTGCTTCAGATAATAGCGACCAACTTCCATTTCGGCTGCTGCAAGATTGTCTTCGCAGATCCGGATTCGGTTATCGGCATCCTTGGCATACGAGCTGTCGGGATAGCGTGTCTTCAGCGTCTTCAACTCGGCAAGTGCCTTGCGCGTTGCCTGTTGATCGCGATTGGGGCCGCGAATTTCGTCCATGTAGGCAGACGCGATGATGTGATGAGCGAGCGGAGCGTCCTTGGTGCCGGGATGCATCACGGTGTAGCGCTCGGCGGCCGCGATGGCCTCTGGGCCCTTACCGGCTTTATAGTAGGCGTAAGCAGCGAGCACGATCGAGCGGCGCGCTTCGGGCGAGTAGGGATGTGCGCGATCGAGGTCTTCGAACTTCTTCGCTGCGTCCTCGAACTTGCCCTTCGTCATCAAGGCATCCGCCTCGGCGTACATCTTCTCGGGAGAGTCGGGATTGATGATGCTGCTGACGTCTGATGAGGATGCACAAGCGCCAAGCGAGAGTCCGAGCGCAACAACGACGTGCACTAGAAATCCGCGTTTGCGAAGCAGTTTATTGCGCTCTCCCACCATCCACTCGCCTCTTCTTTCGGCAGGCCTCACGCGGCCCCCCAGCCCCCACAGAAGTTATCGCTTAGCACCGTTTTATTGCGTGCGAAACGCCAACCTCGTACGAAAAGAGCTGCAACCCCCTGATTCCATATCTCAATAATGTCCGATTGTGGTTGATCTGCGGCTCTGGGGCCCGATCCAGCCAACGCAAAGTGCGGCTATGCTACGCCGCAAAAAAGGGTGGCCCGCACGGACCACCCTTAATTTTGCAAGACGATGGGAGAAAGAATTATTCGGCTGCCGCAATGGCAAGACCGAAGCCAGTCTGCGTAACCTCGCGAACGCGGGGGGCCTGCACCACGGTCCAAGCCGTCTTATCGGCAAACAGCGCATGCAGCACTGCAGAGTTGAGTTTGTGGCCGCCGCGAACGGAACGGTAGGCGCCGAGAATCGGCGGGCCGGACAGCGAGAGATCGCCGATGGCATCGAGCATCTTGTGACGCACGAACTCAAGAGGATCCCGAAGACCTTCCCGGTTCATGATGCGGCCTTCACCAATCGCAATCGTATTCGTCAAGTTGGCCCCAAGAGCGAGGCCAGCCTTCCAGAGCCGCTCGACGTCGCGCATGAAGCCGAACGTGCGGGCACGTGCCAGCTCGCGGCGGAACACCGATGGGCTCATCTCGAAAGCCAGACGCTGGCGGCCAATGAGGGGAGTGTCGAAGTCGATCTCGACGTCAAGATGGAAACCGGAGTGGGGCGTCAGCTCACCCCAGCAATCGCCCTCCTGAACGCGGATGGGCTTCAATACTTTGATGAATTTGCGTCGGGCTTGGAGATCCCGAATGCCGGCTTCATCGATAGCCTCGACGAAGGGAGCGGCGCTGCCATCCATGATGGGCAGCTCTTTGCTGTCGATTTCGATGATGCAGTTGTCTACGGAGAGGCCGCGCAGCGCGGAAAGAAGATGTTCAACGGTCGATACCGTTACGCCCTTATCGTCACCAATAACTGTACAGAGCGTGAGATTTTTTACATTGTCACAGGTTGCAGAAATTTCGGAAATTGGTCGACCACGTTTGGTGACAACGAAACGGACGCCAGTGTCGGCTTCTGCCGGATGCAGGATCACCGAAACTGGCGCACCGCTGTGCACCCCCGTACCTGCGAGCTCGACTTCGCGAGCAACCGTCGTCTGTCGTGCGCCGATAAGTCTATTCGACATAATGCGCCGTCCCTCGAAACCCCATCCTTGACCTGCGATCGGTTTTCCCGAACCTACCCGCCGGTCACCCCCGGCCGCGTTCAACTAACCACATTCCCTTAGTGTCTTGCCTTTTGAACCCTGAGCCACTCTTGAAGTTCGGTCTTGAAGCCGGTGGCGGCGGGTCGGGAGTAAGTTGAACTCGGTCGTTAATGTCGCAGACGATAACCCCCGTCCCCAATTGGGACAAATCACGGTTTCTTACGCTGTGTTACCGTCCTGCATCGACCCCGCAAAAGCCCTTTTCTGACGCCGCTTTAGGCGATCATCCTACTTGCGCCCACGCGTGAAAAACACAGGTAAATCGGGCTCTTCTTGCACTTGGACCGATGCTCGCTGGCGCCGGGAATCGTCCTCTGCTTGAGAAGGCGTATCACGATCGTGAGCCCGATCATGAGTCCCACGAAGCTGGGGAAGTGTTGCCCGATCCGCTTCCGATTCGAGCGAATCACCATCCCGCCGGTGCCGGCCGGTCAACCGGTCGAGGAAGCCGAAACGGCGCCGGGGCTCGTTTCTGGCGTACCCCGGAGCCGCGGCATCGGAACCGCACGCCGATTTGGCCCGGTATTCACGTTGAGCAACGGGCGGGAAATCCTCGACGGCCGGAAAACGCCGTTGCGTGCGGGGCATGTCGACGGGTGGGGCCGGCGTAAAGCCGAACGGCCCATCGGCCTGTTGTGTCGCTCCATCCGAGGTCCGGCGCGGCATGGGATTGGAGCGAAGGTGCGGGAGTCCCGCCTCAATCGTCACGTTACCCGGCCCGCGCCAAGGCTCTCTCGCGTGAGGCGCTGTGTACGGAGGAGCTTCCATTTGTTGGAAGGGTGGCGGCACCGCCGTCGGAGCGGGTCCAGAGGCCGGCCCTTCGCGAGAGAGCGCATCGCTTAAGCGGCGATGATGGTCGTCCTCACCGGGGCGCGCGCTGGCTGGGGCTGGTGCACCTATCGGCGAGGGCGCAGGGGCAGGATTTGTGCCTCCCGTGTGGTGTGCCGCATTGGTATCGAATGGGGCGCCTGGGGCGAGGACCCTCTTCGCGCCGCGAGGCCAGGCGTCGCCCATGGCCGGCGCGCGCGCGGGTTCACCCGATCGCGCCATGCCCGAGGCGACGATCGAAACACGCACTCGATCTCCCAGGTTTTCGTCGTAAGTGGCTCCGACGATGATGTTGGCTTCAGGATCGACCTCCTGCCGTACACGGGTTGCCGCTTCGTCCACCTCATAGAGCGTGAGGTTAGAGCCGCCGGTAATCGACAGCAGCAATCCGCGTGCACCCTTAAGTGACACATCGTCGAGAAGTGGATTGGAGATGGCTTCCTCGGCGGCCATGATTGCGCGTTGTTCGCCCGTTGCCTCGCCCGTACCCATCATGGCCGTCCCCATTCCGCTCATGATGGTGCGAACATCCGCGAAATCCAGGTTGATGAGCCCTTCCTTGATGATGAGATCGACGATGCAGGCAACCCCGGAATAAAGCACCTGATCGGCGAGTATGAAGGCTTCGGCAAATGTTGTTTTCTCGCTCGCGATGCGGAAGAGGTTTTGGTTCGGTATGACAATCAGTGTGTCGACGTACTTCTTGAGTTCGACAATGCCGGCCTCGGCAATGCGCATCCGGCGCGCGCCTTCGAACTGGAAAGGTTTCGTCACCACGCCGACGGTGAGAATTCCAAGCTCCTTGGCACAGCGTGCAATGACGGCAGCAGCCCCCGTCCCCGTTCCGCCGCCCATACCGGCGGCCACAAAAACCATATGGGAGCCGGTGATCTGAGCACGCAACTCTTCGATAGCTTCCTCAGCCGCGGCTTCGCCGACCTCGGGACGAGCTCCGGCGCCCAGTCCTTCGGTCAGATTAATGCCGAGTTGAACCTTATGTTCGGCACTCGATGCCGCAAGGGCCTGCGCATCGGTGTTTGCGACGACGAAGTCGACACCGGTGAGACCTGCGGCAATCATATTGTTTACCGCGTTGCATCCTGCGCCACCGACCCCGATGACGGTGAGGCGAGGCCGCAAATCAGTCAATTTGGGGAGCTGCAGCTTAATGCTCATGCGCGTCCTCGCATCCTTCGGGGTCCGGCATTGCGCCGGAGCCCGGCTTAAAGGCCCTCTCTCAACCACTGCCCGACACGGCCAAGATAACCTCTGGCCAGATGATCGCGTTCCCGCGTCGCTCCGCTCTCGGCCCCCGAAATGACACCTGCAGGCAACAGGCCCGCTAAGCACGAAAATGCGGGGCCGGACAATGCGGGGGGCAGACCAGAAAGAGGCTGCGGTTTTCCGATACGCACAGGCAACCCCAATTGCCGGGCAGCAAATTCGCTAGCGCCTATCAACTGGCTGGCGCCCCCTGTCAGCACAATGT
>CAZSNH010000200.1:0-5761 GCA_964607855.1 uncultured Hyphomicrobium sp.
GGAACCTGGAGCATATGGACCGAGGCGATCAGGCGCGAAACGGGGGCCAAAGGCCGCGCGCTCTTTCATCCCCTTCGCCTGGCGCTCACAGGGCGCGAATCCGGGCCCGAACTTAAGCTGCTTCTGCCAATGATTGGCCGCGCCCGCGCGTTAGAGCGACTAACAGGCTGAGCACCTAAAGCGATCCTGCCGCTAGTATCGCCTTCGACACCGCAGCCATGACGGCGCCTGGTTCGATCGCTGGGGTTTTCGGCGGGGTGATCGCCGGATAGTCGCGCTCGAGTGCAGACATGGCGTCGCGGGCCGCCGCGCCGGCTTCGGGACCCACGGCGTCGAGAGCTTTGAGTGCGGCTGGCGCACGCGCCTTGGCGGCGACGAGGAATCCGAATCCGTCGAGATAGGCGTCGTCATCGCCATCGCCCTTGCTCGCGCGTATGAGCTGGAGCGCCGAGCGGTTTAGCATGTCGAGAAAGACCTTGGCCTCGGTAATTTCAATTCCGGCCGTCGATTTCGGGGCCTTGGCTGCGGCCGCCGTAATGGCGTCGAGCGCTTTCTGCACAGCAGCTTTCACCGCGTCGTCAGGGGCCTTGTCGTTGCCGAGGTTCGTGGCTTCCTGCAGTGCGGCGTCGAACGGCGCGACACCCAATTTCTTGAAAGCTGGCTCCATGTCCACATAGGCTTCGGAGATCGCATGGGCAAACATCATGGCGCCCTCTTCCTTCTCGCCCGCAAGATAGGCGGCGAGACCCGCGTGAAAATGCGCGGCCATGACATCGAGGCCCGTCAGGTAGACGACCGGATCATCTCCAGCAGTCGCCGCATCAATGCCGGCTTCGCCACCTTCGCCACCTTCTCCGCCCGAGGTGGCATAAGCAGAAGGAATGCCGTAAGCGAGAGTGGGAAGTCCGCCGCTCTCCCTTTCGTTCTCAAGCCCTATGCCATCGCGCTCGATCTTGACGAATGCCGTGGGAAGTCCCATGGCGACGGGGACGGTTGCGGCGGCAGCGGTAAGACTGACCCAGGTTCTGCGGCGCTTCATACGGAGCTGTTCCATTTTGTGAAGAAGGGCGTTTGACGATGCTGGTCCATATCGCAAATGTGCTCAATGCGGCAACGCTTGAGGAGGTGACTGCGGCTATTCGCACGCTTGAGTTCGAGGACGGGGCGGCAACCGCCGGCTGGCACGCCCGTGTCGTGAAGAACAACCGTCAGGCCAAGCCCTCGCGGGAGCTTGCCCGTGTTCAGCAGGTGCTGGTCGAGGCACTTCTTGCTCATTCCGTATTTCGCTCGCTCGCCTTGCCCGACCGGATTGCACCACCTCTCATTTCGCGGACAGGCATCGGGCAAGGGTATGGGACACACGTTGATGATGCCCTGATGGGGCGTGACGGCGCAAGAATAAGAACCGATCTTTCGGTCACCATCTTTTTGAACAGTTCCAAGGAATACGACGGCGGCGAGCTGGTTGCCGAGAGCATCGCGGGCGAGGACGCAGCAAAATTCGAGGCCGGCGATGCTGTCGTCTATCCCTCGACGACGCTGCACCGCGTCGAGAGCGTGACGCGCGGAGAGCGCATCGTTGCCGCCACCTGGGTGCAAAGCCTCGTGCGTGACCAGGAGGTGCGCGAAGTTCTTTTCGACCTCGATCGCGCGCGGCGCATGATTTTCGATCGCGATGGCAAGAACGAGGCCTTCGATCTCATCTCGAAGTCCTACTCGAATGTGCTCCGGCGTTTTGCAGGGGCGTAAGAGGCTGTCTCACAATCGTAGGTCTCTGGTTCAGCGCGGTTTGATCGCTGCCGACCATCCATTGTCGCCGATGCTTTCCGCGCGCTGTTCGGGAGCGGCTGGCGCTTCCCCGTGGGTAGGCGGCGATCCATCTGAGGCCGGCGCCCCCGCTTCCGGCACATACTCGGCCTGCTTGCACGAGCAGCCGGGTACGAACTCTTTTCGGTAGCGGAAGGCGGTATTGAGTTCGGTATAAGGCGTGCTCTGGTTGAGGCCGAGCATCTGCTCCACGGAGCCACCCGGGTTCTGGTAATAGTAGAGTTCAGTGGGTGCCGCGCATCGCGCCTTGCACACTTCGGCATCGCGCGGGAAGTGATTGGGAAGCGTCGAGAAGCTCACCGGGAAATAGAAGCCGTCGCAGAGGCGAACGCATACCGTCCGGTAGGTTGCGTAGCCGAGATTGCCATAGGTACCAAGTCCGCCCGGGCCGCCGGTTGATTCCTCGTTCCAGAAATTCGAGAACGGTCCGCTGTCGCGCTGGCGGGCTTGGCGTTCATAGGCTTCGCCGCAGTTGTTGCGAGCGAGTTCGCGAATGATCTCGTCCTGATAGGACTGCCCGGCGGAAGCCACGAGCTCACGGCGCTGGATGTCGAGGTCGTCTAGGCGGCGCTTGGCGGCTTCGAGACGGCGAGAAAGATCGACGCACTGGCGCGTGTTGCGCAACGACTTCACGAACAGGAACGTCTCGTAGCAATTCCGGCGTTCGAGTTCGGCTGCGGCCTGACGGCGGTCCTGATCGACCTGCCGCATCTCGGCATCCACCATCGGGATCAGGTTCTGCGATTGGCTGCCACGTGCGCCTTCGTGCACGAGCTGCTGCTCGAGCCGGAGGCAGATCGGGTTCTTGCTTCCCCAGGTCCCCGGTGCATTCGGGGCAGGCTGTGCCATTGGGGGAGGCGCGGTATAGGGCGGCGGGCGGTTCATCGGCTCGCGCGGACGGGGTGGAGCAGCAGCTGGCCCATCATTCCACGGCCACCAGCCCTGGGCTTGGACAGGCGCAATGCCGGCGACTTCGGCGGCCACTCCAACGGCGAAGATCGCGAGCAGCCCCGCAGCGGCGGACCTGCCGCGGCATCGTTTCGAACGGGGCCTGGCGTGCTCGGAATTCATTGTTGAAGTGTCATACCGTCCACGGGCCGTCCACGGGCGCGGATCTCCCGCGCGGTTCTCACCTTGCGGCAGACCCAACGGTGCCGCCCAAGACTTTGATACTATGCGGGTTTGAGACTAGGGGGTCAATTGGGAGCAATTGCGGCATCGGGGATTGTGTACAACCCGGTGCGTCGCGGCACTTCATTGCGTTTAATTGCGTTTATGACCCAATCCCGGAACTCTGTGCTGCCTCGCCAGCTTGACGGGCCGGGGAGCAGCGATCATAAAGCGCCCATGAAGCAAGAGTTCCGCAAACGGGCCGTCAACATTTGTTGCGGCATTATTATCAGCGGCTAGTCACAACCGGCTGGCGCGCGGCCTGCTTCTTTGCCTTAGATTGAAGTCAGAGAGACACCCCGCCGGCGGCAAAGGGGTTTCCATTGTCCTTGAGGCTCTACAATACGCTCACCCGCGAGAAGGCGGAGTTCAAGCCGATCGATCCTAAGAACGTGCGCATGTACGTCTGCGGGCCGACGGTTTACGATTTTGCGCACATCGGGAACGCTCGTCCCGTCATCGTTTTCGATGTGCTCTTCCGGCTTTTGCGCCACATCTACGGCGCGGATCACGTGACGTATGTACGCAACATCACGGACGTGGACGACAAGATCAACGCGCGCGCCGCCGAGCGATATCCGGATCTTGCGCCCGAAGTCGGCATCCGCAAGCTCACGGAAGAGACGGCGGACCAGTTCCACAAGGATATTGCGGCGCTGGGCGTGCTACCTCCCACGGTCGAGCCGCGGGCGACCGAGCACATCCAAGAGATGGTCACGCTTTGCGACACGCTCGTCGCGAAAGGGCATGCCTACGTGGCGGCTGACCATGTGCTCTTCGATGTTTCGTCGATGAAGGACTACGGCAAGCTCGCAAACCGCTCCCTCGAGGAGATGGAGGCGGGCGCGCGCGTCGAGGTTGCGCCCTACAAGAAGGGACCGATGGACTTCGTCTTGTGGAAGCCATCGAAGCCCGGCGAGCCGGCATGGCCGTCACCTGCGGGGATCAAGGTACCGGGCCGGCCCGGCTGGCACATCGAGTGCTCAGCCATGAGCTGGAAGCACTTGGGAGAGGTGTTCGACATCCATGGCGGGGGCATCGATCTCGCCTTTCCCCACCACGAGAACGAGATTGCGCAGTCGCGCTGCGCGCACGCCACGCCCGTCATGGCGAACGTGTGGATGCACAACGGCTTCCTGCAGGTCGAAGGCGAAAAGATGTCGAAGTCGCTCGGCAACTTCGTGACGATCCATGACCTGCTTGATCAAGGATGGGATGGTGAGAGCTTGCGTTTCAATATGCTTCGGACTCACTATAGACAGCCCATTAATTGGACATCGAAAGGTCTCCAAGAAGCAGACGATAAACTTTACGAGTTAGTGACGACCGCGTTGGAACACCTACCGACCGTCCCAGATCCTCAAGTTGTTGCGGCGCTATGCGATGATCTGAATACTCCGGAAGTATTTGCGCGTATCTATGAGCTTGAACGCGAAGCTCGCCTTGGCAATGTCGATTCGGGCGGAGCCTTGTGTGCGTCGCTGCAGTTAGTGGGTTTTGCATCCGCCAGGGATCTCGGCGGTATCGTTCTGCCTATAACGGGAAGTCCAGAAGAGCTGCTAGATGCGCTGTTGATGCTGTTTCCACGAAACTATCCGTTTGGTTATGCCACGCAGAAAATCAAAGCTCTGGATGGTGAAGATTGGAACCAAGCGAAGCAAGCAGCCCTTTTTCTCGTACGTCAGGCGAACCCACAGTTACGGGTAGGGGAAGTGCGAGATCAGATATTTAAATTAGAGCACGTCAATTCAGCTATCAACGCCCGCCTAGCGGCTCGCAAGCAGAAGGACTTCAAGGAAAGCGACCGCATCCGCGACCAACTCGCGGCGATGGGCATTGCGTTGAAAGACAGCAAGGACCCCAAGACTGGCGAGATCACCACCACCTGGGAGATCGCGCGATGAGCAATTCCCGTTATCCGCTGCGCCCCTTCCTGCCATCCGATACGCTCCCCTTACGCGAACTCTTCGCGCAATCGATCGAGGAACTGACGCAGGAGGACTACGACGCGGATCAGCGCGCGGCCTGGGCGTCGGCGGCCGAAGATGCGCTCGCTTTCGCCAAAAGGCTCGGCGGCATGCTGACGCTCGTCGTGCAGATCGATGATGAGTACGTCGGCTTCGGTTCGCTCAAGGACGGCAGGCGAATCGACATGCTTTATGTCCATCCGCACCATGCGGGCGAGGGCATCGGCACGGCGCTTGCAGACGCCCTCGAGACGATTGCCGCTGCACGTGGCGCCACCGCCATCGAGGTGGACGCCAGCGAAACGTCTATCGCCTTCTTCGAGGGCCGCGGCTACGTGCAAACACAGCGCAACTCCTTCCCTCGCGACGATGTTTGGCTCTCCAATACGACAATGAAGAAGCAACTGCAGCCCAAGGCCGGGAAGTCCGCGTCATGAAAAAGGAACGTCTCTATCTCTTCGATACGACGCTGCGCGATGGCGCGCAGACGACGGGCGTCGATTTCGGCATTGAGGACAAGATGCGCATCGCCGAGGTCCTTGATGAACTTGGCGTCGATTATATCGAGGGCGGGTATCCCGGCGCGAATGCTACAGATACCGAATTCTTTAAAGCGAAACCCAACCTCAAAACGGCAAGATTCACGGCCTTCGGCATGACCAAGAGAGCCGGGCGCTCGGTATCCAACGACCCCGGCTTCCAGGCGCTTCTGCAATCGGCGGCCGATAGCATCTGTCTCGTCGCCAAGAGCTGGGACTATCACGTGCGCGTCGCGCTCGGCATCACGAATGAGGAGA
>CAZSNH010000201.1:0-5761 GCA_964607855.1 uncultured Hyphomicrobium sp.
CGTTTTGGCGGCAGCTGCTTCCCACATCATACCCGGACCTTTGCGCGGATACTGGAAGCTTTCGATCAAAGTCTTGATGATCTCGCCGCCTTCCTTGGCGGTATGGCCATCTTTCTTGCCCTTCGAAGCCACCGAGTTGCGAAGCGCATTTGCCATCGCGCTCCAAAGGTCGAGCCCCTTGATGCGCTGGGCGGCCCAATCGGCTGAGATTTCATCGCAGCTCATGCCCCACACTTTCTCGGTGTAGGTCTTGAAGAATATCGAGAACAAACGCTCGCCGAACTGATTGGCGACCCAGTCGTGGAACGTGACCGGCTTTTCCTTCGGGAAGGCTTGCTTGTAGGCGAAGGAGAGCACACAGAGGGCGCTTTCGACGACGCCGAGGTTGCCAAGCGCCTCGAAGGCCTTGAGCGGATAGGAATAGTACTTGCCGTCATAATAGATGCGCGAGAGGCGGGGCCGCTCGATGAAGTCCTGGGGCAGAATCTCTTTCCAGAGGTCGACCACCTCCTTCGACTTCGAGAAGAAGCGATGCCCGCCGATGTCGAACAGGAAGTTCTTGTAATTTACTGTACGGCTGATGCCGCCAACATAAATGGGGTCGGCTTCGACGACCGTGGTTGAGACGCCCTCTTTAGTGAGCAGATATGAGGCTGTCAGTCCGGCCGGCCCTGCACCAATGATGAAGACTTCGGAATGGGTCATGGCCTGCTCATACGCTCCACAAGAATTGGAATTGAACGGTCGGTACATCCGGTCCGTGGAGGTCCACGAACCTGGCTGGCACGGGGCGAACGAGCTGAGGGTACTTACGAAGGCTGAACAAACCCTTGCAGATTTGAGCTTTTGTCCAGCTCCCTTAACCCTGCTGGACACGCTGACGGTGTGCGTGAATATGTCATTCAATCAATATCTTGAGAGTACATCTTAAGACCCGGCGGTTGTCGGCAGATGGTGGGGTTTAGCTCCCGGTTTTGGGTATGGGTTCCTGCCTGGTGGAGAAGGGGTGGCGCTCTTGCGAATGATTTGCATTTGCACTATAGCTCCCTCATGGATGCAAGAGTCGAGACATGGCAAGAGTCCCGGAGTGGGCGCAGGGGCTGGCGCACTGAGGCGGGCACACCTCCCCTTTCCGAGATTTTCCGAACCATTCGCGTACCGCGAGCGGCATCGGATTTGCGCAAGTTCGCAGCCTTCCTGGGGCCAGGTTATCTGGTCGCCGTTGGCTATATGGATCCCGGCAACTGGGCGACATCGCTCGCCGGCGGGTCCAAGTTCGGATACACTCTTCTCGTCGTCGCCCTCATCTCGAACTTTATGGCGATAATCCTGCAGTCGCTCTGCGCACGGCTCGGGATAGCTACGGGACGCGATCTGGCTCAGGCTTGCCGGGATGCATTTCCGAGGCCGGTCGGATGGGTTCTTTGGCTATTTGCGGAACTCGCCATCTGCGCGACCGACCTAGCGGAGGTGATTGGCACCGCGATCGGTCTCAACCTCCTGTTCGGGATTCCGCTTGAGATCGGCGTCGTTCTTACGGCGTTGGACGTTTTCCTGGTTCTCTGGATGCAGAATCTCGGCTTCCGCTGGATCGAAGCCTTCATTATTTCCCTGCTTGCCGTGATTGCTGGCTGCTTCGCCGTTCAAATTGCGCTTGCAGATCCTGAATTGAGCGCCGTGATCGCCGGCTTCGCTCCGACGGTCGAAATCGTGCGCAATCCCGACATGCTCTACATTGCGCTCGGCATCATCGGCGCGACCGTAATGCCGCACAACCTCTATCTGCATTCGGCGATCGTTCAATCGCGCAACTTTGGAGACAGCCTTCCCGAAAAGCGGGCTGCGCTCCGGTTTGCGACGTTCGACTCGACGCTGGCGCTCATGTTCGCGCTTCTCATCAACGCGTCCATCCTCATTCTTGCGGCCTCGACATTCCATGCCTCGGGGCGGACCGAAGTGGCGGAACTCGGACAGGCCCACACACTTCTGTCGCCGCTCCTTGGAGCTTCGATCGCGCCGGTTCTCTTTGCGGTCGCGCTGTTGTGCTGCGGATTGAGTTCCACCGTGACCGCAACGCTCTCCGGGCAGGCGGTCATGGAAGGCTTCATCAATTTCCGGCTACCCCCATGGCTGCGCCGTCTCGTCACGCGCGCGGTCGCCATCGTACCCGCGGCATTCGTCACCATACTTTACGGAGAGGGTGAAACAGCCAAGCTCTTGGTGCTCTCACAGGTCATTCTGAGCTTCCAGTTGCCCTTCGCAGTCGTTCCCCTTGTCATGTTCACGGCCGACCGCGCCAAGATGGGTGACCTTGTCGCGCCCCGCTGGCTGACGCTTCTGGCCGCCGTCATCGCAGCAATCATCGTGGTGCTCAATATCAAGCTGTTGTGGGATGTTTTCGGGGCCTCGTGATCGTTTGACGCACCGTCTCCGCACCCCCGGCATTCCTTATGGAACAGCCCAAGTTGCAGTTGTTGTGCCACCGGCTCTTGGATTAGGGTCCCGCCAAATCCACGGAGCAAACCTTACATGCAACGCCTTGCCCGCCCGCTCTCCGAATTGAAACCGCACTACGACGTCATCGTGGTCGGATCTGGGTACGGCGGAGGGGTCAGCGCCTCTCGCCTTTCGCGTGCTGGGAAGCGGGTAGCCGTTCTTGAGCGCGGACGCGAGTTCCTGCCCGGTGACTTTCCTTCGAAATTCCCCGATCTCAAGAACGAGCTACAAGTGCGCGGGCGCAAATACGGCATGGGTCCGGCCAATGGCCTTTATGACGTGCGGGTGGGCGAGGACATGCACGTGCTCATCGCGTGCGGGCTGGGCGGTGGATCACTCGTCAACGGCGGCGTTGCACTGCGGCCGGATCAGCGTGTCTTCACCGATGCCGTTTGGCCGGGGCAGATCGCGCAGGACGGAACACTCGACGAGGGCTTCCGGCGGGCCGAACAATGGCTCAAGCCGTCGCGTGATCCGCGAGCAGCCGAAATGGTGAAGTATCAATCATTGAATGAGGCACTCCCCGCCATCGGTGGTAGAATCGTTGCTGCGCCCATTACGGTAAGCTTTGAAGAAAATACGAATGCTGCGGGCATCCGCCAGCCAGCATGCACGAGATGTGGCGATTGCTGCGGCGGCTGCAATGTCGGCGCCAAGAACTCAGTGTCGGTTACATATCTGCCCGATGCTGCGAGGAACGGCGCGGAAATTTTTGCCGGCATCACGGCAAGGCATCTCACCAGGGAGAAAAATGGCATCTGGCGCGTGCATGCCATCGCAACAGGAGGGGATCCCCACGACACAAGGGCGGCGAGTTGGACGCTCTCGGCGGATGTCGTCATTTTGGCCGCAGGAACGCTCGGCTCGACGGAGATCCTGTTGCGCTCGCGTGAGCTGAGCCTCTCGCTTTCAGATCGGCTCGGCAAGCGCTTTTCCGCCAACGGCGATATCATCGCATTCGGGTACGGCGCCAAAAAGCCGATCAATGCGGTCGGCGTCGGCTATCCTCCAAAAATCGAGGGACTCGAAGTCGGCGCTGCGGTTTCGGGACAGATTGAGCTCGACGACGAACGAGATCTGGCGCGTGAGCTGCGCGTACAGGAAGGAGCAATGCCCTCTGCACTGGCACCGATCCTGCCCGTGCTCTTTGTTCCCAATGGGCGGCTGCTCGGCGCGCTACAGAGTCTTATCAACGGGATTTACAAGGGGCCATTTGCGAGCCTGCAGACATTCTTTGCCGTCTCGCATGACAGTGCTTCAGGCTTCTTCACGCTGGATGAAGACCGCCTCCAGCTCTCTTGGCCGGGGGCTAAGGATGAGCCGGTTTACGCGCGCTTGGACGAGATCCTGACCAGGATCGTGCGTCACGCTGGCGGTGACTATGTCAAAAACCCTCTTGCCGGATCAGTGATGGGTCATCAGCCCGCAACGGCGCATCCTCTTGGTGGGTGCGCCATGGGACGCGAGCGTTCCGAGGGTGTGGTCAATCACAAATGCCAGGTATTCGACGGTGCTGCGGGCCGCGGGCCGACCGACGTCCTTCCGGGACTTTATGTGATCGACGGGGCCGTCATTCCGAGATCGCTCGGGGTCAATCCTCTCTTCACGATTACCGCGCTCGCTGAGCGGGCAATGATCCATCTGACATCCGATCACGGGCTCTCACTCTGCGTCCGGCCTGCGGCGTGAGGCGCTCACGCCTGCCCCTGCCGTTCGAGCCACTTGAGCACGATCTCCTCGAATTCGTCGGGCATGAACGGTTTGCTCAAGAAGTCGGACATGCCGACGCCGGAGCACTTCTCCCGATCACTTGCGAACGCATTGGCAGTCAGCGCAATGATGGGGATAGCGGGCAGGTTGTTTTTGGCCTCGTGATCGCGAATACGCCTCGTGGCCTCGAAACCATCCATGACCGGCATTTGGCAGTCCATGAGAACGACGTCGAATTCACCGTTCACAACGGCGTTGACCGCCTCTTCGCCATTATTGGCGACCGCGATATCGCACGCGATGCCCTCAAGGAACTCGCGCGCGACCTCCTGATTGACGAGACTGTCCTCGACGAGAAGCACGCGCCTCGTAGCGGGCGCACTCGATTTCTCGGCGGGCCGCTCATCGGCAGCATTTGATGTCGATGAAATCGGAGCAGGTATGGCGGCCCCAAGCGAGTGCTTCGTGACAAAGGACTGCAAATTCTCTGTGACGCCGGTCAGGACCGTGCCAATGGCACGGCCGATCGTTTCGGCGCTCACGGGCCTCGTTAAGTATGCGTGCACGCCCGCGTCGGCAAGAAACTTTCCGTCACCGGGAGCGCCGATCGATGCGAGCACTACGATGGGGACTTTACTATAGCGGTCGGCGGCTTTGAACTGACGGATTTGGTGTATGAGCGGGTCATCGCAGGAATCCGCGCTGAAAATGATGACGTCGAATGCGCAGCCTCGTGCGGAAGAGTTGGGATCGAGGAGTGCGGCCACACTGTTGAATGTGCTCGACCAGCATCCCAGGCCCGAGAGTTGCTCTGCGAGGGGCGGCACGTCGAGCTCATCAGGTTGAACAATGCAAACGGCACGTCCGCTAAGTTCTGCCGGCGCCAATGCGGATTTCGTTGACTGATCCGCGTGAATGGGAAGGTCGACCTCCACCCAGAATGTAGAGCCCTTGCCAAGCTCACTTGTAACCCCGATCGCTCCACCCATGCGTTCGATCAATAGTTTGCAGATCGAGAGGCCGAGACCCGTGCCTTCGTGGCGCCGCGTCGAGGTGCTGTCGACTTGGCTGAACTTTTCGAAGACAGTGCTCAGCTTGTCCTCGGGGATGCCAATGCCCGTATCGGCAACTTCAATCCGGAGACTGGCGACTTGGCCATTGACGCGACCGCGTAAGGAAATGGAGACTTGCCCCTGCTCGGTGAATTTCACCGAGTTGCCCAGAATATTCGTGATGACCTGCCGGAAGCGGCCGGCATCGCCGACGTACATTCGCGGCAGAGCCGGATCCATGTCAACAATGAGCCTGATCTTCTTGCGCTCTGCGTTTGGCGTCAAAAGCGCAGCCACATCTTCTATGCTGGTCTTGAGATCAAACGGCTTGTTGTCGAAATCGACGCGGCCCGCCTCAATCTTCGAGAAATCTAGAATGTCATTGATGATGGTTAGGAGCGCCCGCCCGCTCTGGACGATGGTGGCGACCTGCTGACGTTGTTTGGGATCGAGATTGCTCCGCGCCTAGAGTTCGGCCATACCCAGAATGCCGTTCATAGGCG
>CAZSNH010000202.1:0-5748 GCA_964607855.1 uncultured Hyphomicrobium sp.
CTGATCGCGTGAGCAGCCCCATCGCGCCGGCTTCGAGTAAGAGCGACGTCGATGCTTTCGTCGCGCGTATGAAGGCGCTCGCCCCAGTGGCGGGGGTACAGAGAGGACGCCTCATTTTCGCGATGGACGCTACCATGAGCCGCGAGCCCACGTGGGATATGGCGCTTGCCCTGCAGTCGGAGATGTTTGCGGCCGTGCGCGATGTCGGCGGCCTCGATGTTCAGCTCGTCTATTATCGCGGCGATGGCGAATGCCGGACGTCGAAGTGGGTCTCCAATCCGGAGGCGCTGGCCAGGTTGATGACGTCCGTACGATGCCACGGCGGCTATACGCAAATTCGCAAAATCCTCGCTCATGCCGCGAAAGAGGCGGAGAAGCGTAAGGTCAATGCGCTCGTATTCGTCGGTGACGCCATGGAAGAGGACGCTGACGATCTGTGCGGCCGGGCGGGCGAGCTGGCGCTGATGGGCTGCCCGGTGTTCCTTTTCCAGGAAGGGAGTGACCCCACGGTATCCCGGACGTTCGCCGAAATCGCGCGCCTCACCAAGGGCGCCCATTGCCGGTTCGATGCCGGATCAGCAGAGCAACTGAAAGCGCTTCTCACTGCGGTCGCCGTCTATGCAGCGGGTGGACGCAAGGCTCTGCTGGCGTTGAGTGAACGCAAGAACGCCACCGGTGCGCGGCTCCTGCTCTCGCAATTGAAAGCATCTGACAAAACCTGAAATGCAATCGCTTCTCGCCGGTCTTGCCTTCCTCATCGCCGCTCTCATGCTGGCGCAGGCCTTCCTGAAAGCCAATCCGGCAGTTCTTGCGCGGCGCATGCGGGTCGGTTCAGGGGCGCTCGCTTTGACGGGTGCGCTCTATTTTCTCGTGCGCGGGAGCGCCGGGGCAGCCATTGCGCTCGGCATTCTTGGAACATGGCTTCTCGGCTGGCAGCGAATGCCCCAATGGCGCGGATGGCCGGGCGGCGGGTCGAGGAGCACCGGTCAGACCTCGCGCGCCATTACCGATCACCTCGATGTTGCTCTCGACCACGAGACCGGTTCGGTGACCGGGCGGGTTTTGAAGGGGCTGTTCGCGGGCCGCCTCATCGAGGATCTGAAGCCTGTGGAGCTGGCGCTCCTCTGGCAGGATTGCCAGTTCAGCGACCCTAAGTCGGCGCAGATCCTCGAGGCCTACTTGGATCAGGTCCATCCCACTTGGCGCGAGGACATGGCGCGCGGGGAGAAGGAAATTCACGCCGGTCCCGACGGCCGAATGACGGCTGAGGAGGCCTACGAGATCCTGGGCCTCGCGCCTGGGGCCTCGGATGACGATATCCGCCGGGCACATCGCGAGTTGATGCTGAAACTGCATCCGGACCGGGGAGGCTCCACATATCTCGCCTCAAAGATTAATGAGGCAAAGGACGTGCTTCTCAATGGATGAGGGCTCACTCCTATGGAGTGATGATGGGCGGATCGCAACCGCGGAAGGCGCCCACTGCCTGACATGCGAAGGCAGCGATGAGGAGCTCGGTTGGGGCGAGGAAAACGCTTTTTTGCTCGGCGAGGCTCGATCTGGGCGACCTCGATTGGTTTGCCATCGCTCACGGGCAACGCGCAGCGCACAAAGCGAATGATCTGAATTAGGGCTTGGACGCGGCGACGCGGCAGGAAATCGAAAGCCTCATGAGCTCCTGGCAGGCGGCAAGAGCGCCTGCGCCATCGAACCCGGAAAATCGGGCTCGATAGGCTGTGGTTCCGTTCGCGACGATGGGAAGGGCGAGGGCTGTACGCCCGGCGAGCGTGGTCGTCTTGGCCTTGGCAACTTCCAGCCGGCTCTCGGCTTCCTCAGCCGTCGCAAAAGTCCCGATCTCGATTTCGGCCTGTGAATGTGTCGCAATCGTCGTGGGACCGCCGAGCTTCTGCGCCGGTGCAGCGCGCCGTAGCTCAGGCGTGTGCTCGACAAGCCGCAGACCTTGAGAAGCAGTCGCGCTCAATTGTGCCGCCTGTTCCGCAAGCGATGAGGGCGGCCGGGCGGGTGTGGATGACGGCATGATCTTCGCCCCGCTCGACCCGTTAGCCGGCGTTGGATCGGTCTGGCTGGAGACCGTGGCGCTTGTCTCCTGCATCGAAGCGAGCTGGGCGCTCAGCGTTCCGGGCGTGCGGGCAATCACTTGCGACGACCGTGAGGTCTTGGAGATCACGGTTTCGCTCGCTCGAGGAGGAGAGTTGGCTGCGGGCGCCTCTATAGCGGGGCGGACACGGACCGGCACCGGAGGTGATGGCGAGAGCGTGGGGGTAGCTGTCGAACTTGCCGTCGCGAAGGAAAGAGTGGCGGGTGATGCCACGGTATTCACTGGCCTCTCGCGCGAAGTTACGACCTCAGGCCCACGCGCGATCACGACAGGGGACCATGCCCGGTCGAGTTGAGGCGCCGGGCGGTGGGCGGGCTTGGGAGTTGATTTCAGAGCCACTGCAGGGGCTGGTCGCGGCGCGACTTTCGGCTTGGCAACGAGGACCGGAGCCGGCTGACGGGTTTTGACCTTGGAGGCTTTGGCGAGTGCACGGGTTAAGATCGAGCGCATGTGCGCATTGCGCGTGCCGGCGGTCGAGCCCCCGAAAACCACGGCGACGACGTGCTTGCCGTCGCGCTTCACGCTCGTCACGAGGTTGAAACCGGACATGCGCGTGTAGCCCGTCTTCAGGCCTTCGGTGCCAGGATAGTGGAAGAGCAGCGTGTTATGGTTGCGGTGGGTTTCGCCCTTGTAGGTGAAATAGCGAAGCGAGAAGAGCCGGTAGTGCTTTGGAAATTCGTCGTGGAGGCGCAGCGCGAGCGTCAGCATATCGCGAGCCGTCGTCAGCTGATTGGTATCGGGAAGGCCGGACGCATTCTCGAAGTGGGTTGCCCGCATTCCGATCGCACGGGCGCGCTGGGTCATGAGTCGGGCGAAGGCTTCTTCACTGCCTGCGATACGTTCGGCGATCGCCACGGCCACGTCGTTCGCGGACTTCGTCACGAGGGCTTTGATGGCGTCGATGAGGCTGATTTCGGCTCCTGGCTCGAGATCGAGCTTCGAGGGCGCAACGGAGGCCGCAGTCTCGCTGATCTTGATGCGCGTGCTATAGGAAAGGCGGCGCGCTTCTATTTCGGAGAAGACGATATAGAGCGTCATCAATTTGGTAAGGGACGCCGGATAGCGAGGCTCATCGGCCGCCTGCGCATAAAGCACCTCTCCCGTGTTCCCATCAATGGCCATGGCGGCATCGCGCCGAGCGGCATCTGCTGGTGCTGCAATCGCAAGCAGCGCCAATCCAGCCGTCATCAAGACGCAGAACCTGCGCCTCAGCCTTTGAGGCAAGGAGAAGTGAATAGTCATATGCCGCATTCGGAAATTTTGTCCCCTCCTGCGCAGCAGAGGCGGCCATTGGCCGTTCTGATGCTCCATCGACGCCCCCCGTCGCCGGTTTACGAGAGTTCCAACCATCCTTTTCCGGCGGCAATGGGGCGCCGGGATCGGAGCGCCTTGGCCTGGGTTGGTTTCGGTTAAGGTTAGCCGATGGCAACTGACGTTCAGTTAATTCTAGGATGCGCCCGCAACTCGCTGATGGTGCAACGCAAAAATTCACCTTGAATTTTTGTGCGACGCGGTTATTTTAGTAGAGGCCCGACGCTGCGGTTCCCGTCGGCCCAGCCCCCAAACCCTGAAGTGAGCGAGGACGCATGAACCCGATGATGAATAATTTTCAGGACCTGCAAAAGTTCGGTCAAGCCAACGTTGATCAGGCCATGCGGCTTTTCGGCGATTGGAACAAGAACTGGCAGGCAATCGCGGCGGAAATGACCGACTATTCGAAGCGCGCTTTCGAAGACGGTTCCGCGACCTTCGAGCGGCTCTTGGCGGCCAAGACGCTTGAGCAGGCCTTCGAAATCCAGTCGAGCTACGCTAAGCGGGCCTACGATGATTACATGCACCAAATGACCAAGATTGGCAGCATGTACACCCACCTTGCCAAGGAGGCCTACAAGCCGGTTGAGAAGGCCTTTCAGAACGGCGGGCGCTAAGCGCTGATTCCGCGAACGCGAAGGATAGAAGGCCCGGTTTAGTCCGGGCCTTTCGTATTTGTAGCTGCGGGTTTTACGGCCTGCCGGCTTTCTTTCGTCACCGTAAATGCCAAATCCACCGTTTAAATGTTGTCATGTCTGCGCGGAGGCAGCTTCGCTGTTGAATTGAAGAACTAAGGGAGTTGCGCAAGTATGGACTTGGCACCGACTCGCTAATGGGTGGTATTTTACGGCAATGGTACCTACATCTCACTCACTCGAAGGAGGAAGGAGCCTCCGATGTGGATCCGCGATTGATTGGCGGACCCTGTTGGGAGGAGAGCAGTGGTTGTTGAGCAGTCTTCGCATGGCGGACAAGAACAGGCCGGGCGATGACCGGGACGAGGAAGGTAAAACCGGCCTTGTAACGAAAACACGG
Organism: uncultured Hyphomicrobium sp.; assembly: GCA_964607855.1. Taxonomy (GTDB): domain Bacteria; phylum Pseudomonadota; class Alphaproteobacteria; order Rhizobiales; family Hyphomicrobiaceae; genus CAZSNH01. The sequence continues at coordinate 4,466 of CAZSNH010000202.1, forward strand.
CCAAAAACAAAGAAGCCCTCCCTCTATAAGGTATTGCTTCTCAACGACGACTACACGCCCATGGAGTTCGTAGTTCACGTGCTCGAGAAATTTTTCAACAAGGGCCGTCAGGAAGCCACACGGATCATGCTCCATGTTCACCAGAAGGGCGTTGGCGTGTGCGGCGTCTACACGTTCGAAGTTGCTGAAACCAAAGTCACCCAGGTGATGGACTTCTCGCGACAGCACGGCCATCCCCTGCAATGCACCCTTGAGAAAGAGTAGGACCTGCCTTGCCATCCTTCTCAAAAAGCCTCGAAGCCTCGCTGCATCGCGCGCTTGAGTACGCAAACGCCCGCAATCACGAGCAGGCAACTCTCGAGCACCTCTTGCTCGCACTGCTTGACGATCGCGACGCAGCCTCCGTCATGCGCGCCTGCAATGTCGACATCGACCAGTTGCGCACCCGCATCACGGCCTTCGTCGACAACGAGCTCAAGATGCTGGTCCAGAAGGGGCACTCCGAGGCCACACCAACGACGGGATTCCAGCGCGTCATACATCGAGCGGTGGTGCACGTGCAGTCCTCGGGGCGCGATGAAGTCACCGGCGCCAACGTGCTCGTCGCCATGTTTGCCGAGCGCGAAAGCCACGCCGCGTTCTTCCTGCAAGAGCAGGAAATGACGCGCTTCGATGCCGTGCAGTACATCAGCCACGGAATTGCCAAGCGCCCCGGAATGTCGGAGCCGCGCCCGGTGCGTGGCACGGAGGAAGGCGAGGGCAGCGAGGGGCCCGAGGAGAAAAAGACCGGACAGGACGCCCTCAATAGCTATTGCGTGAACCTCAACAAGAAAGCGCGCGACGGCAAAATAGATCCTTTGATCGGCCGCGAGCCTGAGGTGCTGCGCACGATCCAGGTGCTCTGCCGCAGGCAGAAGAACAATCCGCTCTTCGTCGGCGACCCCGGCGTTGGCAAGACAGCCATTGCCGAGGGCTTGGCGCGCAAGATCATTCGGGGCGAGGTTCCCGAGGTCCTCAAGAATGCTACAATCTTCGCCCTCGACATGGGCGCTCTCCTCGCGGGTACCCGCTATCGCGGCGACTTCGAGGAGCGTCTCAAGGCCGTCATGAAGGAGATCGAGAACTATCCGGGCGCCATCCTCTTCATCGACGAGATTCACACGGTGATCGGAGCAGGCGCCACCTCTGGCGGGGCGATGGATGCGTCGAATCTTTTGAAGCCCGCCCTTCAATCGGGCACCGTGCGCTGCATCGGCTCGACCACTTATCAGGAGTACCGCCAG
>CAZSNH010000203.1:0-5639 GCA_964607855.1 uncultured Hyphomicrobium sp.
GTGATTGGCTCCTGGCGATCGTCGTAGGCGAGCACGGTGGCCAGTCCTGCGGGACTGGCCACGGAAACCCCGTTGAATCGCGCGAGCGTGCCGTCTCCCATACGCATAAAGCGCAGAATTGCCAGCATGCGCTGCGAGGCACCTGCAAGCTCGGGCGGGGGCCTGCGATCGCGGGCGACAAAACATTGACGCAGCGGTAGGATGTCGAGCATGAGCTCGATGAGGATGGACGGATTGCGCGAGATATGTCCGCCGTCTCTTAAGAGTTGACGTGACAGCTCTCGGGCCAACATCCGCTCTGCCTCCCGAAGTTGGCGGTCGTGGCCGGCAATACAGAGATCGGCAAGAACCAGAGCAATCAAGCCGAGGAGCCGAGAGTGGCCTTCGGCACCATCTCGCCACGTCGCCGAGAGCCGGACCAGCTGCATGCCGAGGCTATGCGTTATGGTGTCGTAGGACTTAGGGTCGGCACCGTCGAGAAGAAGACTTGCGTACGACAACCACGAGATAAGGCGCCGACCCATGACTCCGGGTTCCCACGCCTGTGGCGTTTCGTTTCTCTGGCGGACGATCCATTCAACCGTAATGCGACGCGCAAATTCCCTCGCTTCCGGGTTTCCGGCCGCATTGAGGTGCCTGAGCCAGCTGAAGCCGTGCAGTGAGCGCAGCCATGCGTCGTTGGGTGGAGAAATTTCAAATGGCGATCGCCCGTGAAGCACGACGGCGGTGCCTGCCAATCCGAATTGTCCGAGCTCGATTTCGCGCCAGAAGCTCGGGTCGGCGGTACGAAGATCTTGAGGAACGATAACCAATTGATCGATGGCGGTGGAGCCATAGCGCCACCTCAAGGCGCGCGAATACAAGATCCGCGAAAGGGCCGCCCGGCGCGACCTGTCGGCTGCCATCATCGTGATCTTGAGGCGCTCTGAGACGTCCATACCGCCACCCCTCCCCGATGGGATTCCGGTCGATAGCGGGTGCTCGGCAGGTAGACAAGGGCGGTGAATTGAAAGACACAATTCGTGCCCAGATTTCAGGATTTTCGCCTGAGACGGCACGCGAAGAAGCCATCCATGCCGCCCATTTCGGCTTGCGGCAACATCATATGGCAGGGAAGTGTCCGAAGCTCACCGGATTCGTTGATCCACTCATTCGAAATTCCGCATTCACCGGCCCGGATTGGAACCCGCTCGAATTCCGGTGCCGTGCTGAGAAAACGCTCGATCTGTATTTCGCCTTCCTCGCGTTCGAGCGAGCATGTGCAGTAGACGAGAAGCCCGCCGGGTTTGACGAGACGGGCCGCAGCAACGAGCAACGTGTGTTGGTGGACTGAAAGGGCCGCAACATCGCCTTCACGTCTCAAATGCAGGATGTCCGGATGCCGGCGGATGGTGCCGGTAGCCGAGCAGGGGGCATCAAGGAGTACGCCATCGAATGTCCTGTCAGGCGACCACTTCGCGATGTCTGCGCGAACGACAGTTGCGGTAAGCCGAAGCCGGGCGAGGTTCTCTTTGAGCCGCTGAAGCCGGGTCTCGGAGATATCGACCGCCGTCACAACTGCTCCCGCCGCGGCGAGCTCGGCGGTTTTGCCTCCAGGCGCCGCGCACAAATCGGCAACCCACTTTCCCTTCACATTTCCAAGGAGCCGTGCTGGAAGGGCCGCCGCACAATCCTGAACCCACCACGCGCCCTCGGCAAAGCCCGGCAAATCATCAATGCGCCCTGCGTTCCGAAGCCGGATGGACCCTGTCGGCAAGAGCGCACCCCCGAGTTTTCTTGCCCATTCTTCGTTGTTAGCCTTGACCGTGAGATCGAGTGGAGCCTCCAGCAGCGATGCACGGGCGATTTTGGCGGCACGAGCCGCGCCGTATTGCTCCTGCCAGCGACTGAGCATCCATGGCGGAATATTGTTGGCGACGGAGCGGCCGCCTTCGAGGATCATCCTACCCTCGTTTGCGACCCGGCGCAGGACGGCATTGGCAAGCGCTGAAAAATGCCGTGCGCCCTGGTCGGCCCGGCACTGATCGATCGCGAGACTGATCGCAGCGTGTGCCGGCGTTTCGAGGAAGAGAAGCTGTGCTCCCGCTGCCAGAAGAATGGTTCTGAGCCGGCCCGAGCGGGCCGGCAGCGATTTCGCGAGAAAGGCGTTGAGGACGCGCTGGATCTCGTTCCTCTCCCTGAGAACCGTCATGATAACAAGGCGCGCGAAAGCGCGATCACGGGTTTCGAGCCGGTGGTTTGGAGCATCCACTGCGAACTCGGCTTCGAATGCCTCTTCGAGCGGGCGATGCCGCTCGAGGATTGCAGAAAGTATCAGAACAGCAGCTTGCCGCGCGGCGAAGCCGGGTTTTTGCTTGGACGCCGAGAAGCCCGATCCGGCCTTTGACGGCCCACGATCGCTGCCCTTGCTTTTTCTCTGCCGCGTTCTGTCGCGTGATGACAAGGGATCAGGCTTTCAGGCGTAAATCGAAGGATGTCACGACAGGCTCCACGGACCGCCGGAGGAGCGTCTGCGTTCATCTCGCTGTGTCCATGGCCCGGAACCCCCCTCCCCGGCCAAATCGGCTTCGAGCGAGGCGGACCCTGCGCTATTTCCGGCGGCAGCCCACTCCCGCGCAAGTTCTTCCAAAGCCTCGATGCGGTTTTCGGTGTTGGGGTGGGTAGAGAACCAGTTATCAATGCCGTGGCCGGTCAGCGGATTTATGATGAAGACATGCGCGGCCGCAGGAATGCGCTCTGCCGCCGGGTTCGGAATGCGCTGCGCCGCTTCGTGGATCTTGGCGAGCGCCGAGGCGAGCCACAGCGGATTTCCGCAGATCGCAGCACCCATTCGATCGGCTCCGTACTCGCGTGATCGGCTGATGGCCATTTGTACGAGCATTGCCGCCATCGGCGCCACGATGATCGCAAGCAAAGCACCGATCAAGCCGACGCCGCCGTTGTCGTCACGGCGACCGCCGCCGAAAAGCACGCCGAACTGGAGATACTGGGCCATGAGTGAAATGGCGCCGCCAATGGTCGCGGCGACCGCCATTGTCAAAGTGTCCCGGTTCTTGATGTGGGCAAGCTCGTGCGCAATGACGCCGGCAACTTCCTCTTTGGTCAAGAGCTCCAAAAGACCGGTTGAGGCGGCGACTGCAGCGCGCGAGGGACTGCGACCGGTCGCAAATGCATTCGGTTGCGGATTATTGATGATGTAGACGCGCGGCATCGGAAGCTCGGCCCGGCGCGCAAGCTCGCGCACGATGGCATAATACTCCGGCGCTGAGTGCTCATCGACCTCCTGTGCGCGGAACATTTTGAGGACGACAGTGTCCGATTTCCAGAGGCTAAGGCCGTTCATGACGAGCGCGAAGAGGAATGCCATGATCATCCCTGATTGACCGCCGACGGCAGCGCCCATGGCCACGAAAATCGCCGTCAGCGCGGCGAGTAGCAGAGCCGTTTTGGCGTAATTGACCGGCATGTCGTTCTCCTATGACCAGGGTGCAACCGAAGTCGCAATAAGGGCCCGCGAACGATTTGGGTCCCAGCGAATGATCGGATATATAGTAAAGCCTAACGGGCGCGAACAGTCCCGGGGCAAGGGCAATCGGGGCTGAATTTGAGTGATGGATCAGGGAGCATGAGCGAGAGCACCCCTTCAAGGCCGGCGGAAGGCAACGCTTCGGGTGAGAAATCCGAAGCCGCTCTGAGGGCGCTGCGCGAAGCGGCTGAACGCCGGAAGGAACGCGATATCGCAGCCGCCAGCACACCCGCCGAAGTTGGCGGACGGGAGGGCCCGGACCCCGTTCGTTATGGAGATTGGGAAAAGGGCGGCATTGCTTCCGATTTCTAACGGAGTCTCTGGGCGCCAAATCTTAAGGCCGCACCAACAATGCTGATGCCGATGTCTCAGATTGGGATGCCGATAGGTATCAGTGAGTGCGCCTGACACAGGAATCCGTTCTGATGCAGGGAGCATGCACCTGCAGGAGACCGGGTCGAGTCGCATGACAAGCCGGCTATCCTCGGAAAATTAACGCTTTTAACGGTTTCTCAACCACGAGGCCAAGATTGGCGGGCGCCGCCCAATGAACGGACGAGGCCGGGCATCCCAATTGCATTTGACACTCTAACACCTCTGGTAGGCGAGCTTGGAGACCTGCAACGATGTTCTCGGCGGCAATCAAAAATGGCCATTTCGGACGAGACGAACAGGGGGCAGTGGCTATCATGTTCGGTCTCATGTTTCTTGTACTCTGGTTCATCGCCGGCATCGCCATCGATTACGGACGGGTCGTTCATACCGAATCCAAGTTCATTGCCGCAGCCGATGCTGCCTCCCTTGCCGGCGGCCGGGCACTCCTCGACGGCAGCCTCACGGACGAAGATGTCAAGGCTCTCGCAGCAAAGTACTTCGAAGAGAACGTGAAAGTGAGCGGCTTGCCGGAAGTCGGATACGTAACGCCTGAAATAACCGTCGACCGCAGCGCGGGGAAAGTTACGGTCAGCGTCACGGCCGAGGTCGGCATGACGATGACTGCAGCCATGGGCTTTGAAAAGATCAACGTGCCGGTTTATTCGTCCGTTCAATACGATGAGAAGAATATCGAGCTCGGCATGGCGCTAGATACCACAGGCTCCATGAGGGGACAAAAGATCGCCGACCTCAAGTCGGCCGCAAACACCCTTGTCGATATTTTGATCCCGGAATCGGGTGGCACGAGCACTGTTCGTATCGGCCTTGCTCCCTATGCAGCTGCCATCAACCTCGGAAGCTATGCCGATGATGCGTCGAACAATGCCAGCATCGACGGTTGCGTTTGGGAGCGCACGGGTGGGGAGGCATACACGGATACCGCTCCTCAAGCTGGCGCATATTTTAATGCGGGCGCTGTTCCCAAAGACGTCGACCCAACCGAAGGAGTATCGAATTACAGCTGCCCCAAGGCCAAACTCCTGCCGTTGACGTCGGACCGCGATGCGCTCAAGACCGCGATCAACGGCTTCAAAGCGGAAGGTTATACGGCCGGTCACATCGGAACGCAGTGGGCCTGGAACCTCATCTCGCCGTTGTGGGACAATGTGTGGCCGGAAGCGAGTAAGCCGGTTGCTTACGGCGACGAGAAAACATTGAAGGCCGTCATCCTGATGACGGACGGTCTCTTCAACACCGCCTATGGCCACGACACATCGAACAATCAGGCGCTCGCTCTTTGTGAGAACATGAAGGGGTCTGATAAGGGAGTGGTGGTGTTTGCGGTAGGCTTCATGGCGCCGGAAAGCGCCAAAAAGACCCTGAGGTCGTGCGCGTCCTCCGAGAACCACTATTTCGAAGCGACCGACGGCAATGAACTCAAGCAGGCCTTCACCGCGATCGGCCTCAAGCTCAACAAGCTACGCCTCACAAGCTGAGATCAGCTTCCGTCCAAGTCACATTGCAGTCGAAAAATCCGGGGGCCGAAATGGCCCCCGTTCCTTTGCGCTAGGTATCGCTTGAAATTCGGTTGCTCTATCTCCTATCGTGAGTTCGGGCGAGCGCGGCCGGGCTTGCCGGAGCAAGCAAGAGGGCAGCCAAATGCGTCGCGCATTGCGCCTGTTTTTCAATATCATCCTGATTGCGGTAATAAACCTGGTGATCGGATTGTCGCCCGGAA
>CAZSNH010000204.1:0-5635 GCA_964607855.1 uncultured Hyphomicrobium sp.
AGGTGGACGTGTGGAGCACGATGGATCTCTGTGCCGCCGCCAATCCAATCGGCCTCTTCTTCGGCCGACTTGCCAATTACATCAACGGCGAGCTCTTCGGGCGGCCGACGGATGTCCCTTGGGGCACCATCTTCTGCAACGATGCCTTGAAGCAGCATTACGGCGGGGCCTGTCCCGAAGCGCTCGACATTCCTCGCCATCCAAGCCAACTCTATGAAGCCGCCGCGGAGGGAATCATTCTCTTCCTGGTGCTGCGCTACCTCACACACACGAAGCTCGCACTCCAACGTCCGGGGCTTGTGATCGGGGTTTTCCTCATCGGATACGGAATTGCGCGTTCAACGTGCGAATTCTTCCGCGATCCGCACGCCGGCCACTGGCTCAACATCGGCCCCTTTACCGCCGGCATGCTCTATTCGGTGCCGATGATCCTGCTTGGTGCCTACTTCCTCTTTCTCGCCGGCAAGCGCGCCACCCCATGACATACGACCCCGAGCTTCGGCGCGAAACGCCCCTTGCCCTGAAGCTCAAGGCGCGAATTGAGCGCGATGGTCCAATCCCGGTCGATGACTACATGCAGGCTTGTCTCGCCGATCCCGAGTTCGGCTATTACGTCAAGCAGCCAGTCCTTGGTGCGGAAGGCGACTTCATCACCGCTCCTGAGATCAGCCAGATTTTTGGCGAGCTGATCGGGCTTTGGTGCGCCGTCGTCTGGCAAAGCATGGGCTCGCCGGGGGAGTTCAATCTCGTTGAGCTTGGACCGGGCCGGGGAACGCTGATGAGCGATGCCTTGCGGGCGACGCGCGCCGTTCCAGGCTTCCACAAGGCCTTGAAGCCGACGCTGATCGAAACGAGCGCCCCCCTAGAAAAGGCGCAAAAAAGTTTGCTGCGCCAAGCGGATGTTGCGATTTCGTGGGTCAGGCGGCCCGAAGACATTCGGCATGGCCCGACGATTGTCATCGCCAACGAATTCCTCGACACCTGTCCAGTTAGCCAGATCATGACCGACGGCGCCCACTGGCACGAGCGAACCGTGGAGCTCGACAGGGCGGGACGGTTGGCTTTCGGACGCCGCCCCGGGGAGCCGCCCGAGCACTTTGCCTTTAAGCTTTTCTCTGAAACTCGTCCTGACATCGTTATCGAGAAGCAGGACTTCGGTTTCTATACCTCGCTCCCCAGCCCCGAACACGAGCCCTATGCGGCACTCTTCATCGACTATGGTCACGGTCCGTTTACGCCAGGCGACACGTTGCAGGCGATCCGCGCTCATCGCGCCGAGCACCCCCTCTCCTCTCCCGGTGAAGCAGACCTGACGGTGCAGGTCTGCTTCGAAGACTTCATCGTCGCGACGGTGGCTGCATCCATGCTCGTGAACAATCCCGAACAAGGGCCGCGCCAGCCGCACGTCGCAGAGGGCCCCATCACACAGGCAGAATTTCTGGGCCGCCTCGGCATCATCGAAAGGGCCTCGCGCCTCATGAGCGCGAACCCCGCGCGAGCTGCCGAAATCGAGGCGGCCGTCGCGCGCCTCATTGCCCCGAACGGCATGGGCACACGCTTCAAAGCTGTCGGCTTACGCTCTCCCACTCTCCCGCCACTACCTGCATTTGCCTGAAATACAATTTGCGGATAGCCATGCCCTCAAGACTTCACGACTGACCGAGACGGACCGAAAACTCCGAACCGCAAGCCCATGCTCGAACCCTTCACAGCAGATTGCCTGTCCATCCTGCCTGGTATCCGGCACGGGTTTTTCACCCGCCAGGGCGGCGTGTCGAGCGGTCTCTATCGATCGTTGAACTGCGGGGCGGGCTCGAACGACGACCGCGTCTTGGTGATCGAGAACCGCTCCCGCGTCGCGCAGCACTTGGGTTCCTCCCACGGCGATGTCGTGACCCTCTATCAGGTGCACAGCGCAGAAGCACTCATCATCGATCGGCCGATGGCGCGCGAAGACCTTCCCCAAGCCGATGCTCTGGTCACGAAGAGGCGGGGGCTTGCCATCGGCGTGCTGACGGCCGATTGCGCCCCGATCCTCTTCGCCGACCCGAGGGCCAAAGTTGTAGCAGCTGCTCATGCTGGCTGGCGCGGCGCCCTTTCAGGGGTTGTGGAGGCGACGATCCAAAAAATGCTCGAGCTCGGGGCCGCGAAACGGGATATCCGCGCCGCAGTTGGCCCCTGCATCAGCCAGGCGGCCTACGAGGTAGGGCCCGAGTTCGAAGCCGAATTCACGAGCAAAAACAGCGCATTGGCTTGCTTTTTCATTCGCAAGCCGGGCCACCCAAGACCGTATTTCGACCTCCCAGGCTTCGTTCAGTCCCGCCTCAAAGCCCTCGATCTTGCCACTATCGAGATGGCGGCGCACTGCACCTACGCGAACGAATCGCTTTTTTACAGCTACCGGCGCTCCCAGCACCGCCGCGAGCCGGATTACGGCCGTCAAATCTCTGCCATTGTTGTGGCCTAACGGCAAAATCCACAGCGAACTTGTGTTCGCGCCGCCATGTATTGGCCACTCATGGTGAATGTTGCGGATTCACTCTGGACGCACCCAAGGGGACTAATTACAGGAATCAATGAGGGTACCGGTAATTGGGGAGTACCTAGGCCGCAAAGTTCGTACGCCGGCCGCCGGAAGTCAGCGGGTCAAGCAAAGGGGGACGTCATCGTGACGACCATTGATGCTGCTGCGTCGTGGCGAGTATTGAAGCCGATCACGCTCGCATCTTGTGCAGTCGTTCTCGGCGTGGTGCTGGGCGGCTGCGAAACAGGAACCAATCTGTTCGCGAACAGCAGTTCAGGCACGTCCATCTCGGATGGATCCACAGCGACCGCCAACAGCCAGTCTGCCAAGATCGCCGTGGCCACGGTCATCGGACCGTCGGAGCCGGTGGCGCGCTCGCTGGAAACGCAAATCCAGTCGGCGCTCACAAAGCAGAATGTCACGGTCGCCAAGACTCCGACCGACAAGGCCGAATATACGCTTCGCGGCTACCTCGTCTCGGCGCGTGAAAAGAACGGAACCAAGATTTCCCATGTTTGGGACGTGACCGATCCCTCCGGAAAGCGCGTCAATCGCATCACGGGTGAAGAGTTCGTGCCTAGCGCACAAGGCAAGGATCCTTGGGCCGCAGTGACGCCCCAGCTAGTCGATCAGATCGCCAACAAGACGGCCGGGTCTCTGGCGACGTGGCTCCCGACCCAGGCGCCGGTCTCGCCTGCCGCGGTCCCTGTCGCCCAAAATAATGCTGCCATCGCTCCTGCGGCGACGCCTGCGGTTGCGGCGACACCCGCGCCTGCTGCCACACCTGCGGTAGCCGCCGCACCACAACCAGCCCCGCAGACGGTCGGCGCCGCTCCGGCGACCAGCGCACCCGCCACGACCGCCTCTATCGAGCGCTCCAATGCCGTGACGGCGATGGTTCCAACGGTCACCGGCGCTCCGGGCGACGGGAGCATTGCTCTCACCAACGCCATTCAGCGCGAGTTGACCCGCAGCGGTATAACATTGACAGACCGTCCGTCCGGCCAAACTTATAGCGTTGAAGGCAAGGTCGTTGTCGGCGAGGGCAAGGACGGCAAACAGCCGATCAGCATCGACTGGCACGTCAAGGATCCTGCCGGCAAGAAACTCGGCACGGTGTCGCAGAAAAACGAAGTCGCCCAGGGTTCCCTCGATGGGTCTTGGGGTAAGACGGCGGATGCTGCGGCAGCCGCCGCGGCCCAGGGCATCGTCAAGTTGCTGCCGCCGCAGTCAAAGACGAATTGAGGACTCACAACCCCCGCCACGACCTAAGATAGTTAAGGCGGCGGGAATGACCAAAAGCCACAAATTGCCGGGGCCCGCGCCGTTTACATGGCCGGGCCCTGTTGCTAGAAGCGCCGCACAGTCATTGTCGGGGCACACCATGTCCTTCGAAGCAAGAGGTGGAGATGGCCGGAGCGGACTCACCATGAAGCTCGTCTCTGGAAACAGCAATCGCCCACTCGCAGAGGCCATCGCCGCTTATCTCAAAATCCCGCTCGCAAAAGCACAGGTCCGCCGCTTCGCGGATCTCGAGATCTTTGTCGAAATCCAGGAAAACGTCCGCGGCCAGGACGTCTTCGTCATCCAGTCGACGTCGTTCCCGGCCAACGACAACCTGATGGAACTGTTGATCCTGATCGACACGCTGAAGCGTGCGTCGGCGAGGCGCATCACCGCTGTCATTCCTTATTACGGTTATGCCCGGCAGGATCGCAAGCCGGGACCGCGCACGCCGATCTCAGCCAAGCTTGTCGCCAACCTCATCGAGCGCGCGGGCGCTGACAGGGTGCTGACGCTCGACCTGCACGCGGGGCAGATCCAGGGCTTCTTCGATATACCTACCGACAATCTCTTTGCCGCCCCGGTCATTATGCGCGACATCCAGGAACAGTACGGCACGGATAATCTCGTCGTCGTATCGCCGGACGTCGGTGGCGTGGTGCGCGCCCGTGCGCTCGCCAAGCGCATCGAAGTCCCCATTGCCATTTGCGACAAGCGCCGCGAGAAGCCGGGCGAATCCGAAGTCATGAATGTCATCGGCGACGTCGAGGGTAAGCGCTGCATATTGATCGATGACATCGTCGACTCGGGTGGCACACTGGTCAATGCCGCCGAAGCTTTGAAAAAGCATGGCGCAACCGAAGTGATGGCTTACATCACCCACGGCGTTCTTTCGGGCGGCGCGGTGAGCCGCATTCAGAATTCGAGCCTGAAATCCCTCGTCATCACGGACTCGATCCTGCCGACGGAGGCAGTCAAAGCAGCCAAGAATATCCGCGTGCTTCCGGTTGCCGCTCTCATCGGCGAGGCCATCTCGCGCACGAGCCGCGAAGAGAGCGTCTCGAGCCTCTTCTATTGATTATTGATCGCAGGCGTAATGATGCAACAGACGCCCCTCAGCATGGCCGGCGCAACACCGCATAGTGCGTATAGCCCCTGTGCATCCGGTCGAATGTGTAGGTTAGTCCTTGCGCGAGGGAGACCTTGGCAATCTCCTCTTCGAGATGGGCCCTGGGAACAACTGTATAATGCTTCAGGAACGCGAAGAACCCGCGTTTGAAAAGGGCTGGCAGCTTCTCGCATTGGCCGAAATCGGCGATATGCAGTGAGCCCCCCGGCGCAATGTGCTGAGCGGCTCTGTAAAGGGCAACCTGCCAGCCGGGGATCATCGAAAGCGCATAAGAGAAAATGATCCGCTCGAATGTCGCGCAGCCAAAAACATCTTTGCCGGTGAATTTCGTGGCATCTCCCTGGGCAAGCCTGATGCGGCCTTCGAGCCCGCGCCGGCGGATGGAGTTGCGCGCGGTTGCGAGCATGACGTCCGAAACGTCCAAACCGTAAATGTTCGCCTCAGGATAACGCGCCGCGATCCGGATCAGGTTCCAGGCCGTACCGCAACCGATTTCGAGGACCTTGTCGCCGCGCCCCGGCTCGAGGTCGGCAATAAGATGATTGCGGCCAATAAGGTAGTGTGTGCGGGTCGCATCATAGATATAGCGCTGATACCGGTAGTGATGATCCATGCGCTCGGCATCGTTCAAATGTGCGGCAATCATCTTTGTCAGCCCTCGAGAATGTAGAGGTGGAACCCGCCGTAGATTGCGGACC
>CAZSNH010000205.1:0-5622 GCA_964607855.1 uncultured Hyphomicrobium sp.
CCGACGGAAACGAGCGGAAGGCCAATGCCAGAACGCGCCGCCCTTCGCGCGCGAGCGTATCGACAGCCTCGATCCAGCGGTTGCTGTCGATCGGGTTTTCACCTTCAATCGTGGCCTCATAGGTGCACATGTCGAAGATGCGCTCGGGGGCTCCTTTGACGTAGGCGCGTACCGCCCCATCGTGTGACCGATGGAGCGTCGCCATGTATCTGTGCGCGGCATCGAAGGGGATCTCGTCGAGCCGCGGGTGCTCTTTCGACAACCGGGCCCGGTCTTGGCCCGTCTTCAGGCCAAGCGTGACGAGCGCGCCCTCCATAGGGTCGCCATCAACGGCGTAGTCGGCGCCGACTGGTCGGATCGATGCGTCGTTGCAAAGCAGCGCCGTCTTTCCCAGCTCCGGGAGGCGCCTGTCCGTCAACGCGTCGATCTCCCGGCCGTCGGTACTGAAGCCGCCCCGTGGCGCATAGCCGACGCCGCTGACGTCAAAGGCACGATCGGCGAGTACGACGCGGGTCACTGTCATCTCGTTGCGCGTCAACGTCCCCGTCTTGTCCGAGCAGATTGTCGATACCGAGCCCAACGTCTCGACGGCGGGCAGTCGGCGGATGATCGCATGGCGTGTTGCCATGCGCTGAACACCGATGGCCAACGTGATGGTCATCACGGCCGGCAACCCTTCTGGAATTGCGGCAACAGCCATGCCGACCACAGCCATGAATGCTTCGCCGATAGGGTAGCCGCGCACGAGAACTGCGAACCCGAGCATGACTGCCGACAGCGCAAGGATTGCCCAGGTCAGCTGTCGCGCGAATTCGTTCATTCGCCGGATGAGCGGCGTCTCAAGCTGTTCAACCCGCCCGATCAGCGCGCTGATGCGTCCCAGTTCCGTATTGCCGCCTGTCGCTACGACCACGCCCGCGCCTTGGCCAGCCGTCACGAGTGTTCCGGAGAATGCGATCGAGCGGCGGTCTCCCAGTGCGGCATCGGCCGCAACGGGCTCTGTCCCTTTCTCGACCGGAACGGATTCGCCGGTGAGAATGGCCTCGTCGATTCGCAAATTGCGGGCCTTAATGAGGCGAGTATCGGCCGTTACCCGGTCCCCGGCTTCCAACAGAACGATATCGCCTGGAACGATGTCGGCAGCACCGATCGTGGCGCGGACGCCATCGCGCAACACCGACGCCTTGGGGCTGATCATGCCTCGAATGGCTTCGAGGGCCGCCTCCGCCTTGCCTTCCTGCACGAAGCCTATGGCGGCATTGACCACGACCACAGCGAGAATGACGCCCGTATCGATCGGATGCCCAAGCAGCGCGGTGACAACCGCCGCCGCGAGCAGCACATAGATCAGCACATTGTTGAACTGCTCGATAAACCGCTGTAGGGACGACTTGCCGGCAGAGGTGGGCAGGACATTGGCCCCATTTTCGGCCAAGCGGCGCGAAGCCTCGTCGGCGGAAAGCCCCTCTGCCGTCGCTCTCGCGCGCGCCAATACATTCCCGACCGTATCGGCATGTGACGGTACTCCAGAACCGCCGAAACTGTTCTCGGCATGTAACGCGGGGGTCCGGTCCACGGTCATAGCGGCATCAGCCTTGTAATCCTTCGAGCAAGGTTACCGATGGGGTCGCGCGGCATGGCCCGAACCGGTTCGAGCCAGCAAGATCCCCCGGTCAAACGACACGCGAGCGTGCACTTGTAGGTCAGCATGCGTTCGTCGACGTTGATGTCGGTCAACAACAACGCTGCTAGCGTGCGCTAGCCAGTAACAATGGGACGAAAGGCGAGACCTCGATCATGCGCGAGCAGTGGGGATCTAGGACGGGGTTTATCCTGGCGACCATCGGGGCCGCCGTGGGGCTCGGCAACATCTGGCGCTTCGCCTACATCGCCGGTGAGAATGGCGGTGCCGTCTTCTTTTTTCTCTACCTTGTTTTCGTGTTGTTGATTGGTTTGCCGCTCGTCATTGCCGAGCTGGCGCTCGGGCGTCGTGGGCAGGGTGATGCCGTGGCCGCGTTCGAGGTAGACGCACGCGGCAGTGTCTGGCGCCATGCGGGCTGGATCGCAGTCGTTGGTGCGGGGCTGATTCTCAGCTACTACTCAGTCATTGCCGGCTGGGCCCTGAAGTACTTCTTCGGTGCTGTATCCGGCGGGCTCTGGCAGTCGGCAGCCAGTGGCCTTGGCACATATTTCGAAGCGTTCATCAGCGGTGCCGTCGAGCCCGTACTCTGGCAGTCGATCATGCTCGTGGCAACCGCTGTTGTCGTAGCTGCGGGCGTCAAAGGTGGGATCGAGCGAATCAATCTCTGGCTGATGCCTCTTCTGGCGCTGATCGTTATCCTGCTGGCTGCCTTCGCCCTGACGCTACCCGGATCGAGCAAAGGCGTCAGCTTCCTTTTCTCCCCCGATTGGTCGGCACTGACACGTCCGGCCGTCTACCTCAATGCACTCGGCCAAGCCTTTTTTTCGCTCGGCGTCGGCATGGCCGTCTTCATCACCTATGGCAGCTACCTCGATCGTGAGACGCGCATACCCGGCGCGGCAGCGACGATCGCGCTCGGCGACACAATCTTCGCCATCGTCGCTGGATTGGCGATCTTTCCTGCCGTGTTCGCGCTCGGCGGCGATCCGGCGGCAGGACCCAGGCTGGCGTTCATTACCTTTCCGCAAGTACTCCTTCAGATGCCTGGTGGCACCTGGATCGGCTCCGTATTCTTCTTGCTGCTCTCGGCGGCTGCATTGACCTCGATGATCTCGCTGCTTGAGGTAACGGTCGCTGTCGCCTCCGATCGACTTGGGCTATCGAGGCCCCGGGCGGTCGCGATCATCACGGCCGCGATCTTCGTCGTCGGGATACCTTCTGCCTTGAGCTACGGCGTTCTGGGAACTTGGAAGCCCGGCGGCCAGCCCGTGCTCGATGCCATCGATCATGCGATCTCGAATTTCGTGCTCCCCATCTGCGGGTTGTCGATAGCCTTGTTCGTCGGCTGGCGGCTCGCTCCAGCTGCCGCCAAGGAAGCCGCCAACCTGACCTACACAGCGGTCGGCACGATATGGCTTTGGCTGCTTCGAATCGGCGTCCCGGCAACCATCGCGATCATCCTGCTGCGATCGTTGGGTGTGCTCTGATTGTTCTGCGCAAGCTTTTGAAATGCGCGGCGATCACCGCATCTGCACGAAATCGGATGCCAGCTTATTGAGCTTCATATTGAACCACGTGAAGACCACGACATCGATGATGCAGGCGATGCCTCCCATCAGCAGAACGCCTTTCTGAAACATCGTCGGACTCATTTGTCCCGTGGCCCATTGCGCCGCCGCGTAGCCGATCAATGCCAGCGGCAAAAGAGAAAGCAGAAGGTCCATGAGATAACGCGTCTCACGCGCCAGAGGCGCGGAGACGACAGCGATAGCCTGCAGGCCGAGATACACCAGCGCGACAGTGCCGATACCGAGGGCCTGCATGAATGCGCGCTCAGGCTCATCGATTTGCGGGCGATAGCCCCCCAGATTGCATACCAGACGAGGCCGGCGAACACGACCGAGGTTCCTTCCCGGATCAGGAAGCCTAGAACACCGGAGCCCCCCGCCGTATGAGTGTTGCTCATGTTTTTCACCCGCCCTTTGCGCAAAAGAAAGCATACCGCGCCCGCACTTGCCGCAACGAGTTATGTGGCCTTGACTGCCAGCACATCCACTGGAGCGTCGGCCAAGAGGTCTTCTGCAACGCTTCCAATGATGGCATGTGCCAATCCGGTTCGACCATGGGTCCCCACGGCCAGAAGGTCGGGCTTCAGCGCCGCAACTTGGTCCCTGATGACACGCTGCACGGCGCCTTCCTTGAGCAGAATCTCGAACCGAGGCGCCGCTGCGCCAAGCTCGGACGCCAGCGCTCGGGTCGTCTTCTCGATCTCAGCTGAGATGCGAGCGCGCTCGCCGCGTATCAGCTCGTTCTGTGTCTCGCGGCCGAGAAATGCTGTGAACGGCCGATGAGCTGCATGCAGCAGGTAAATCTCACCTTTCGGAGCCATCCTGGCTGCCAACGCCATTGCCGCGTGAGAATGCTCGGACAGATCTGCAGCCACGAGGATGCGCTCGTACGCCTTGCGCGGCGCATCCTTTACGACAAGTACCGGCAGATTGCCGTAGCGTATCACGCGCTCCGCAGTCGTTCCTTGGAACAGTTCCCGTGTCTTATGCCTGTGGATCCCCAAGACAATGAGTTCCGCCTCGAACTCGGCAGCGCGTACCGATATGTCGCAGTAGTCGAAGCCCCGGATGACCTCCTGGGAAATGCTGAGACCCGCCGCCAACGGGAGAGCGGCGACCTGCGCCGCAATCGCTGATTTGGCCGCTGCTTCGTGTTGCAGCGTGATCGCCTCCAGCAAGGATTCATCGACCACATGCACGATCTTCAACTCAGCTGTGAACTCGTGAGCCAGCATGACGGCCCGCTGCAGAGCGCGATCGGACCGGGCGGTGAGATCAGTGGCCATCAAGATCTTCTTCATCGAACTCTCCCTACCGCTCGCGAAAGGGCATGACTGCCCCCTCACGTGAATCCGTGCAACGACCGACCCAACAACGCGCAGGCATCATTGCTCGCCCGCGGTCACCGAGCCTTCCTAATTTTATGCTCACTGACCTTGATAGCGCCGACGTCAACAGCTGACCGACTTTCTTCCCCGGGCGTACAACTCGCCGTGGCGCGGAAACGACACGCAACGAACTCCTCCAAATGCTTCTCCACGACCCGCCATTCTCGGTGCAGTTGAACCGCAGGCAACTCGCCTGCGCGTATCCATGCCCTGACGGTCGCCTCGTTCACCTTGAGCAGGTCGGCCACCTCATGTGTCGTTAGTAGCGGCTTGCTCAGCATCGCAACACCTCGTCGGCCGTTGGGAGCCGCCAATATGCGTTTCAAGGCTTTGATATGCGTTGATATCGATCAATACTCGAGCCTTGAAGGCGTGCACATGTTCAACCACATCGCTCGACGACGTCGTCAACCACACTCGATGGATTTCAGACATGCCGGTCGAAGCCCCAAAGCGCGTTATGTTGGCGACGGACCTTACCGCGGCTGGCGATCGGGCCTTCGATCGTGCTGTACAGCTCGCTGAACAATGGAACGCCGATTTGATCGTCTGCCATGTCATCGAATCGAGTGCGGTGCGGCCCTGGGGGATGGAGCGTCGCGTCCG
Source organism: uncultured Hyphomicrobium sp. (assembly GCA_964607855.1). Lineage (GTDB taxonomy): Bacteria > Pseudomonadota > Alphaproteobacteria > Rhizobiales > Hyphomicrobiaceae > CAZSNH01. The sequence goes on from CAZSNH010000205.1 coordinate 5,205, forward strand.
AAATGCCGAGACAGAGCTCGACCGGCTGGTGCGCACATCGCCACTGAAGCGAAAGATTGGTCGCCACATCGTAGTTGGTGACCCAGCGGACCGCACGCTCGAGCACGCAGACGCGATTGATTGCGACTTCCTGGTCACTGGTCCCGCCCATGGTAAGATTTTGGGTGATAAGCTATTGGGTAGTACGGCGGCCCGCATGATGCGCAGGGCGAAACAGCCGGTCTTGGCAGTCAGGCGACGACCGCAAGCTGCTTACACGACGATCGTCGGTGCAGTCGACTTCTCACCAGCCTCCCGCGAGATCTTGTCGATCGGCCGCGCGCTCTTCCCGTCGGCCAGCCTCACTGCACTTCATGCCTATCGCATCGCTCCGAATTGGGGAGGACTCAACGCCGATAAATCCATCGACGTCATTGAG
>CAZSNH010000206.1:0-5614 GCA_964607855.1 uncultured Hyphomicrobium sp.
GCGCTGTCCGATTTCGTTCCCATCCTTGTCGAGGAATTTTACCGAGTACTGGCCCTCGAGGAACTTCGCTTCGTCGAATTCGAGGAGGGCGGGAAGGGCGAGCAGATAGAGGACGACAAAGCCGCCGGTCGCCATCGACACGCACTCGGAGAGCAACTCGTTGAGAAGCCGGCGCCATCCGTGAAGCCGAAAGCGGGCGAAGTAGCTCGAGGCGGCGTCCCAATAGTTGCGGAGCGCGGAGATGGTTTCGGCAACAGCCGAATCGATGCGGGAATCGAGCCCGACCCAGTTGAAGACCTTGCCCCGGCCTCCCTGCTTGAAAAACCAATCGCTCACGCCGTCTTTTCTCGCGAATCTCGAATGATCTAAAGGATCTGCGGCTCCATAGCATGGCTAGAGCCGCAGGTGAACGCTGGCCATCGCCCCGGAAACCCTGTAGGCAGCCACCAAGTCACGGAATTGTGGTAATTTATCATCCAAACGCCCCGGAGGGCGAGCCTTGAACTTGGACGGAGAGCATAAGCCCTACTGGCGCACCAAGAAGCTTGAGGACATGAGCCCTGCGGAGTGGGAAGCGCTCTGCGACGGGTGCGGGAAGTGTTGCCTCATCAAGCTCATCGACGAGGACACGGATGAGATCCACTTCACCAAGCTCGCCTGCAAGCTCTTGGATACGGGCTCTTGCCGCTGCAGGGACTACGAAAACCGCAAGAAGAAGGTTCCTGATTGCGTGAAGATCGACGCCCGGAAGGTGAGAGAGCTCAAGTGGCTTCCGAAAACCTGCGCTTATCGCCTGCTTGCGGAAGGAAAGGACCTCGCGTGGTGGCACCCGCTGGTGTCGGGCTCATCGGAGACGGTGCATGAAGCTGGCATCTCCGTGCGCGGCATCGCCAGGGGCGAAGGGCGCGTCGATCCCGCGAACTATGTTCGCTATATCGTGCAGGGCGTGGAGTAGGTGGTTTGTAGAGAATCGGGTCACGCCGGCAGAGCGACGCATTAGTGATACTGATGGAACTTCAATGTCCGCTTCGTGGAGGCAAGCAGCTCTAATCGCACCCTCTCCGCCGGTAGATTTTGACCCAAGCACGCATCCATGTAGTGACGCCCACAACTGCCGCGCAACTCCCGGTAGCTGCCATCCTTGAGGCTGGCGCAGTTACTCCAATTTCCACCAATTATTGCCAGGTGTTCTTCGCGGGCTTGCCTTCGAAGCGATCGCGCGTCCACTGGATCAGCTCGGGCACGAGCGGGGAATCCGGAGAGACCACGGAGACGTGATCTTGGCCGGGATAGGTCCTAAAATCTATGCGCTGCCCCGCCGAACACCGTGCGTTAACGTATCGCTTCTGGACTTCAGGCAGCACCAAATCATCAATCTCGCCTTGCGCGATGAGCAAGGGTGAGGGGACGATGCTGGTAGGCGTGTTTTCACCAAGCCGTGTGCCGAGCGGCCCAGACGTCGGGTCTTTTCGAAAGATCCCTTCGGCGGGCAGCAGGTAGGTCTCCAGCACCGAAAATAAGGTCTGATAGCCGGCAACACACCGCTTCGCCATGTCGCCGGCGATCATGCGCGGCCCAAAACCGACGTAGTCGTCCACCTTCACATCCTGATAGGCCTGCGCGTAAGCATACATCACGTAGGACGAGACGATCTTGCCGAACATGCTGCTCTTCGACGCCTGCACAAGCCCCTTGAGATCGCTCGCGGGTGCGAGGGCAGCAACGCCTATCACTTGCAGTTCCGGGGCGAGCTCGATCGCGCGCATACCGGTCCAGAGGGCCGAGTTCCCACCCTGCGAATGCCCCCACACGACGATGCGATCACCGAGGTTGGCGTCCTTCAACTGCCGGGCGGCCCGAATCGAGTCGAGGAGGGCGCGTGCAGCGTCCGCCCCCACGAGATAGGCGTGCCCGCCTCCGGTGCCGAGCCCTGGATAGTCGGTGCCGACATATGCCCAGCCTTCGCGCACAATAGCGGCGATGTCTGGCAAGTTGTCGAAAGGCTTATCGAGAACCGAGGGGGCGCAGCCATCGACGATGCCAGTGGTACCGTGTGCCCAGGCGATCACGGGCCGTGCGGTACCAGAGCCTTCCGGCAGAACGACGACAGCGCTCGCAAGCGCGCGTTTTCCGCCACGCGTGGTGACGTAGAGGATGCGCCAGCCTTTCGCGCCTGCCGGAACGGCTTTGGTGAAGGGATCGCTCTTGAGCAGCGTGCCCGACGCGGCGTCTTGAGGGAGCGCATGATTGTAGAAGGCATCAGGGATTACGGGTTGCGTTGCGATCCAAGCGACAGTGGTGACGATGACGAGCAGCACCACCAGCTTGATCGCCAAGCCGATCAGTTTGCCGATGAGACCTCGCGCGGGTGCTGCGGCTGCATTCATGGAAAGATCCCCAGAACATCGAAGCGCTTCGACAAGAGCGCCGCAGCCCTCCTCGCCGAGATGCCCGTCGTCGAATGACTGCAAGACTACCAATGAGCAGACGCGCAGCAAGGACTAGTTGTTTGATCCCAGGGTTTGCTGGTGCATTGTTTTCCGGAGAATGGAAGGATGCGCTTTGGGACAGGTTCTTCACGGCTGCGCCTCGCCGGCAGAGCGACCCATTAGTGATGCCGGCCGAACCTCAATGTCCGCTTCGTGGAGGCAAGCAGCTCTAATCGCACCCCCTCCGCCGGTAGATTTTGGCCCGCAGCAGCCCTGAGCACGTGCGGCATGCTACTTAAATCACCGAATGCACTGCAGAGGGACCAGACATAGGCCATCGCTTTGTTGGAACGTACCATTGATGCAGCCAACATTCCTGCAGTACTCCTGGGAGCGGAACTGACATGCGGACATCGTGTTTGTTAGACTGACAACATGGCGCACATGTATTTTGACGAGTCGATCCGCAACAATGGCTCATTCATTGTTGGCGCGCTGGTTGTATCCCATGAAGATCTATCCATCCGTGTCAGAAAAGAATGGTGCGACATGGGGTTGGACGCGAACACACAAGAGTTCAAAAGTTCCACTCTGAAAGCAGGCAACCGTACGAGCCAACTGCAACGGGACGTTCTGCGCGGTATACTTCAAACATCTCGCCTTGGTCTCGTCGTATGCCCAAGCTTCGACCGCGGTCGTTTAGGTGAACACGCCATTGGCCTTGTTTTGCAATTGCTTGATTCTGGGGTCTTGGAGAATGGTTCGCACGAACTGTATATCGATGAGGGTATTACTCTGCCAGAAACAAAAAAACAGGCCATCAGAGGCCGTGGTGTTTCCGTAAATACAGGACAGGACTCACGTATGGTTGCCGGGATTCAAGTCGCCGATCACACTGCACATACGCTTGGGATAATGTTGCTCGAAGAGGCGGGAATCATCAGAAAAAGTGTACTTGCGGGTGACAATTCGGGATATGAGCCTGACCTTGGGATCGAGCTGGGTTTCGAGCTATGGGCCGGACTTCGTTACTCCTTCTTTGGAAAGGACGAGCTAGCCAGCAATTCATCCGAAGTTCTTGATCCACATCGCATAGTTGAAGGTTTTGGCCTTTACGTCGCGCCTTCATGTGACGGCGATTTGGCAGACCTTGCCCGCCGCCGTTTCGGCAGCATTTACCTTGGGTGCATCCACTAATCCCTGCGAAACGAATGCTAGAAGCCCTTGAGCCTCAGTGGGATTTCTACGAACTTCGAACATCGCGAGTCGGCTTCAGCGAAGTGCGACGATCGGACCGATCAATGTCCGCAACTGGGACGATTCAACTGCGTGCGGCGCACCGTCCGAGCCGAGGTGCTCGGTCACTGCTGGCCCTCACCGCCAGTGCAGGCCTGTCCAACATGACGGTAGCGGACAACGGCAATCCGCACGAGGCGCGGTCGTGACCCTGCCGGCGCTGTTAAGCCTAGAAGGCGCCCGGCGGAAATAGGTCTTCCCCCGAGCGTGTGGCATCACACCTGCTTCAGTGGTGATGGGTCGAGACGCTCTTGACGCATTCGGCAAGCAGATCACGGGGGGCCGATTGGCTGATGTCGCCGAGCCGCAAGCAAGCTTATCCAGAGTCGCGCGCGTCTCATTCAATAGCCGCCTTGCCGACGAACAAGAGCCTCTAGAATCGTTCGCAAAAAAAGCACTCACTTTCTCTAAATTTGACAAGACGCCCCAAAACGAATTGTGAACAATTATTTGCTAGGATGGCCCAATACGTTGAGCGCGGGGCCAAGCGAGGCCAAGCGAGGCCAAGATGCGGATCGCCACAAAACTGAAGATCGTGATTGTCACCGTCTTCATGGCGGGTGTGCTCGCGAACTATGTCGTCCTGCAGACCACGATCAGGCCGCGATTTATCGAGATCGAGGCAGCCACCGCGCGGGCCAACCACAATCGCATTATCGAAGCGATCGAGACAATGACCACCAAAGTCCGGACGGGGGCGCAAGATTGGGCCTTCTGGACAGACGCCTACAATTTCGCAAAGGGTGAGGATGCGGAGAAGTTTACCGAAAACAACCTGACCCCAGCGGCAGATGTTATCACGGCCTTGGGAGCGAATGTCCTCATATTCCGCTCCCCGGATGGCGGGATCATCTGGGGCGATGCTTACGCGCTTGACGACAAGAGCAAGCTCGAGGGGCTGGCCGCCGAAATAGGGCAAAACGTGACTGCCGCGGTTCCTGAGCAGAAGGAAGGCGAGACAACCGCCATTTCCGGTATGCTGAAGACCAGCAAAGGACTCGTTCTGGTCGCTTCTGCACCTCTATTGCGGACCGATCGAACGGGGCCCTCGACGGGTACAGTTATTGTCGCGACATTGCTGGACGAAGCGGCCGTGCATACTCTGACCGGCGTCGAATTCTCCATCGCCGACTTCTCCGCGACTGACCGTAATTACTCCGACACACCGGCGTCCGTAACGCAGGACGATGCCGTCGAGACAACCTCTCTTCTGTCAGACATCAACGGGGCGCCCCTCGCGTTGGTCACGACCAAGACTCCGCGCGACGTCAGCAAGGCCGGCGCATCGGCCATTCATTCAGCCATTTTGCACATGGTAGGAGCTGCGCTCGCCGTCGTTCTGGCACTCTGGCTCTCCATCCGCTTGATCGTAGTCTCGCGCATAGAAGCGCTCAAAAACCACTTTGCGATGGCAGGCGCTACAGGACGCATTGCCGGTACTGAGCGCGAGAAATCCAACGACGAGATCGGCAAGCTTGCACAGTCATTCAATGGCATGGCCGAGCAAGTCAACTCACTTCGTGATGCCCTCGCCGACAGTGCCTACCTCACCGGAGTGTCAGAATGGGCGGCGGGCACGCTTCACAACGTGCGCAACAGCCTAAGCCCGATCAATCTCAATGCGCTCAAGATCCAGGACCTCTTCCGTTGGCCGTGGCTGAAGAATGTCAAGAACGCCCTCGACGAGTTGCGATCTGACGATACGTCGGCCGAGCGGCGAGGGAAGCTCGCTGCCTACATTGTCTCGAAGGTTCCGCTGATGCTCGAATCTTCTGATCGCGCGATAACAACTTCTCAGGAAATTGAAACGGCAAGCAAAGTCCTCGAAGACATTGTCGCAGAGTATGAGAGGTACAGCAGGCACGAGACAGTGTCCGAGGAGGTTGAGC